>NZ_JBDYCV010000043.1:0-33691 GCF_040495915.1 Shigella sp. FJ200513
TGATGGAAATGGAAGCCACGCAAGCACCTTAAAATCACCATCATACACTAAATCAGTAAGTTGGCAGCATTACCCAAAAACGGGAAAAGTAATGGTAAAGCCACAGCTAAATACATAGAATCCCCAGCACATCCATAAGTCAGCTATTTACTATGCTCGAATTGCTTTACACCGCCCTTCTCTACCTTATTCAGCCGCTGATCTGGATACGGCTCTGGGTGCGCGGACGTAAGGCTCCGGCCTATCGAAAACGCTGGGGTGAACGTTACGGTTTTTACCGCCATCCGCTAAAACCAGGCGGCATTATGCTGCACTCCGTCTCCGTCGGTGAAACTCTGGCGGCGATCCCGTTGGTGCGCGCGCTGCGTCATCGTTATCCTGATTTACCGATTACCGTTACAACCATGACGCCAACCGGTTCGGAGCGCGTACAATCGGCTTTCGGGAAGGATGTTCAGCACGTTTATCTGCCGTATGACCTGCCCGATGCGCTCAACCGTTTCCTGAATAAAGTCGACCCCAAACTGGTGTTGATTATGGAAACCGAACTATGGCCTAACCTGATTGCGGCGCTACATAAACGTAAAATTCCGCTGGTGATCGCTAACGCGCGACTCTCTGCCCGCTCGGCCGCAGGTTATGCCAAACTGGGTAAATTCGTCCGCCGCTTGCTGCGTCGTATTACGCTGATTGCTGCGCAAAATGAAGAAGATGGTGCACGTTTTGTGGCGCTGGGCGCAAAAAATAACCAGGTAACCGTTACCGGTAGCCTGAAATTCGATATTTCTGTAACTCCGCAGTTGGCTGCTAAAGCCGTGACGCTACGCCGCCAATGGGCACCACACCGCCCGGTATGGATTGCCACCAGCACTCACGAAGGTGAAGAGAGCGTGGTCATTGCCGCACATCAGGCATTGTTACAGCAATTCCCGAATTTATTGCTCATCCTGGTACCCCGTCATCCAGAACGCTTCCCGGATGCGATTAACCTTGTCCGCCAGGCTGGACTAAGCTATATCACACGCTCTTCAGGGGAAGTCCCCTCCACCAGCACGCAGGTTGTGGTTGGCGATACGATGGGCGAGTTGATGTTACTGTACGGCATTGCCGATCTCGCCTTTGTTGGCGGTTCACTGGTTGAACGTGGTGGGCATAATCCGCTGGAAGCTGCCGCACACGCTATTCCGGTATTGATGGGGCCGCATACTTTTAACTTTAAAGACATTTGCGCGCGGCTGGAGCAGGCAAGCGGGCTTATTACCGTTACCGATGCCACTACGCTTGCAAAAGAGGTTTCCTCTTTACTCACCGACGCCGTTTACCGTAGTTTCTATGGCCGTCATGCCGTTGAAGTACTGTATCAAAACCAGGGCGCGCTACAGCGTCTGCTTCAACTGCTGGAACCTTACCTGCCACCGAAAACGCATTGAGGTTGTTATGCAAAAACGGGCGATTTATCCGGGTACTTTCGATCCCATTACCAATGGTCATATCGATATCGTGACGCGCGCCACGCAGATGTTCGATCACGTTATTCTGGCGATTGCCGCCAGCCCCAGTAAAAAACCGATGTTTACCCTGGAAGAGCGTGTGGCACTGGCACAGCAGGCAACCGCGCATCTGGGGAACGTGGAAGTGGTCGGGTTTAGTGATTTGATGGCGAACTTCGCCCGTAATCAACACGCTACGGTGCTGATTCGTGGCCTGCGTGCGGTGGCGGATTTTGAATATGAAATGCAGCTGGCGCATATGAATCGCCACTTAATGCCGGAACTGGAAAGTGTGTTTCTGATGCCGTCGAAAGAGTGGTCGTTTATCTCTTCATCGTTGGTGAAAGAGGTGGCGCGCCATCAGGGCGATGTCACCCATTTCCTGCCGGAGAATGTCCATCAGGCGCTGATGGCAAAATTAGCGTAGCGTTTATGCCGGATGGTATGCCATCCGGCTCGCATGAATTACTTCTGGCACTGCCGACAATAAAACGTTGCCCGCTGCGCATGTTTAGTCGCCACAATCGGCGTACCGCACACCCGACACGGCTCACCTTTTCGCCCGTAAACCTGCAATTCCTGCGCGAAATAGCCCGGTTTACCATCACTTTGCAGAAAATCTTTCAGCGTTGTACCACCCTGCTCAATCGAACGCAGCAACACCGCTTTAATCACCCGAGCTAACAATTCACACTCTGCCAGCGACAGTGATGACGCCAGCCGATCCGGATGGATCCCCGCCGCAAACAGTGATTCGCTGGCATAGATATTCCCTACCCCTACCACCAGCTTGTTATCCATCAGCCACGGTTTAATCGCCGTTTTTTTCTTCGCGCACTTCTGATGCAGATACTCACCATTGAAATCGTCGCTAAGCGGCTCCGGTCCAAGATGGGCCAGCACATTATGCCCTTCCAGCTCTTTGGTCCACAGCCAGGCACCAAAGCGGCGCGGATCGGTGTAGCGCAGCACTTTACCGTTGCTCATCACCAAATCCACATGGTCATGCTTTTCAGGGGGAAGTTCTTCTGGAAGGATGCGCAGGCTGCCAGACATCCCCAAATGAATGATAATCCAGCCCTCAGGCAGCTCCAGCAGCAGATATTTAGCCCGCCGCTGCACGCTAAGCACTGGTTGATCGCTTAATCGGTAGATCTCTTCTGAAACCGGCCAGCGCAAGCGTCCGTTGCGCACCACCGCATGAAGAATGGTTGCACCAACGAGATGCGGTTCTATGCCGCGACGGCTGGTTTCAACTTCGGGTAATTCAGGCATAGCATCTCCAGGAATGAACAGATGCAATCAATATGGGGGCAAGCAGATAACAAAAAACCCCGCCGGAGCGAGGTTTTTCGTTACATCAAAGCGAGAATTATTTGATTTTCGCTTCTTTGTAGATCACGTGCTGACGAACAACTGGATCGAATTTTTTCAGTTCCAGTTTTTCCGGCTTAGTACGTTTGTTCTTCGTAGTGGTATAGAAGTGACCAGTACCAGCAGAAGAAACCAGCTTGATTTTCTCACGAATACCTTTAGCCATGATTTATTTCCTCTAAGTACTTAGTACTTTTCGCCACGGGCACGCAGTTCAGCCAGAACTGTATCGATGCCTTTTTTATCGATTACACGCATACCTTTAGCAGATACGCGCAGGGTGACAAAACGCTTCTCGCTCTCAACCCAGAAACGGTGAGAGTGCAGGTTCGGCAGGAAACGGCGTTTAGTCGCGTTCAGTGCGTGGGAACGGTTGTTACCGGTCACCGGACGCTTGCCAGTAACTTGGCAGACTCGGGACATGTCTATTCTCCAAAAATCAAATTAGCTCGAGCTTCGTATGGGGTATTGGCGCCTCGTCAGGCTTTACAGCCCGGTCATCGCAGTTCTATGTGAACTCTCGATTGCCAGGCCCAAATGCCAAACCCGAGATTCTCAAAGGTGGCGTAGTATACGCTGACTCAGCGATGTGCTCAAGTCCCGAACAGACAAAGATCCCGAAGGATCGCGCATAGCGGGTTAAATCCAGCCGCGTTCGGCAAAAGAAACATACTCTCCACGCCCAATCACGATATGGTCGAGCACGCGTAAATCCATGAACTGACAACTCTTTATTATCCGTTCAGTAATGAGTTTATCCGCTTTACTGGGTTCAGCACAACCCGAAGGGTGATTATGTGCAAGGATCAGCGCCGAGGCGTTTATTTTTATCGCTTCGCGGATAATTTCCCGAGGATGGACTTCAACATGGTTTAGCGTGCCGGAAAAAAGACGGCTATGCGTTATAACCCGGTGTTGTGAGTCGAGAAAGATCACCATAAAGATCTCCCGCTCCTCACCCGTGAGCTGGCTTTGTAAAAATTCCCGCGTCATCTCCGGGCTGAGTAAAGGGCTTTCTTCACGCATCCGCACGTTGTAGTAACGTCGCGCCAGTTCAGCAATCCCCTTTAACTGGGCAAATTTCGCTACGCCAATTCCATGAACACCACTAAATTGTTCATATTCAGAGGTTAACAAGCCATAAAGAGAGCCGAAATTCTCCAGCATCTCTTTTGCCAGGGTTAATACATCTTTACCGCGCGTTCCGGTACGCAGAAATAGCGCCAGCAGCTCGACATCCGTTAAGGCGCTAATACCAAACTTCAGCATTTTTTCGCGCGGCATCAACAGCTGTGCATTGTTTTTCACCTTCACCTCCTTTGTGGTGCTCGCATCCTGTCATAGCCGTTCCGTTAAATCGACGGCCAGTTTTCAATCCTGGAAAGAGCCTCGCAAAGTGAATCTCAGGTGAAGGCACGACAACAAAAGTATTGTGATAAAATCGCCAACTTCTGGTGTCACCCAACAGGAAAAATCATCATGAGCCTGGCCGGTAAAAAAATCGTTCTCGGCGTTAGCGGCGGTATTGCTGCCTATAAAACCCCTGAACTGGTGCGTCGTTTGCGCGATCGCGGGGCCGACGTCCGCGTAGCCATGACCGAAGCGGCAAAAGCCTTTATCACCCCACTTAGCTTGCAGGCGGTTTCTGGTTATCCCGTTTCCGACAGTCTGCTTGACCCGGCAGCCGAAGCCGCTATGGGCCATATTGAGCTGGGTAAATGGGCTGATTTAGTGATTCTCGCCCCTGCCACGGCAGATTTGATTGCCCGTGTTGCTGCCGGAATGGCGAATGACCTGGTATCGACGATTTGTCTGGCTACACCTGCGCCTGTAGCCGTGCTCCCCGCCATGAACCAGCAGATGTACCGTGCCGCTGCCACGCAGCATAATTTAGAGGTGCTTGCTTCCCGTGGTTTGCTCATCTGGGGGCCAGACAGTGGCAGTCAGGCTTGTGGTGATATCGGTCCTGGACGAATGCTCGATCCGTTAACCATTGTGGATATGGCGGTGGCGCATTTTTCGCCCGTCAACGACCTGAAACATCTGAACATTATGATTACCGCCGGTCCGACGCGTGAACCGCTCGATCCGGTGCGTTATATCTCTAATCACAGCTCCGGCAAGATGGGTTTTGCTATCGCCGCCGCTGCTGCCCGTCGTGGCGCGAACGTCACGCTGGTATCAGGTCCAGTTTCACTACCGACGCCACCGTTTGTTAAACGTGTTGATGTGATGACCGCGCTGGAAATGGAAGCCGCCGTGAATGCTTCTGTACAGCAGCAAAATATTTTTATCGGTTGCGCCGCCGTGGCGGATTATCGCGCAGCTACCGTGGCCCCAGAAAAAATCAAAAAGCAGGCCACGCAGGGTGATGAATTAACAATAAAAATGGTTAAAAACCCCGATATCGTCGCAGGCGTTGCCGCACTAAAAGACCATCGACCCTACGTCGTTGGATTTGCCGCCGAAACAAATAATGTGGAAGAATACGCCCGGCAAAAACGTATCCGTAAAAACCTTGATCTGATCTGCGCGAACGATGTTTCCCAGCCAACTCAAGGATTTAACAGCGACAACAACGCATTACACCTTTTCTGGCAGGACGGAGATAAAGTCTTACCGCTTGAGCGCAAAGAGCTCCTTGGCCAATTATTACTCGACGAGATCGTGACCCGTTATGATGAAAAAAATCGACGTTAAGATTCTGGACCCGCGCGTTAGGAAGGAATTTCCGCTCCCGACTTATGCCACCTCTGGCTCTGCCGGACTTGACCTGCGTGCCTGTCTCGACGACGCCGTAGAACTGGCTCCGGGTGACACTACGCTGGTTCCGACCGGGCTGGCGATTCATATTGCCGATCCTTCACTGGCGGCAATGATGCTGCCGCGCTCCGGATTGGGACATAAGCACGGTATCGTGCTTGGTAACCTGGTAGGATTGATCGATTCCGACTATCAGGGCCAGTTGATGATTTCCGTGTGGAACCGTGGTCAGGACAGCTTCACCATTCAACCTGGCGAACGCATCGCCCAGATGATTTTTGTTCCGGTAGTACAGGCTGAATTTAATCTGGTGGAAGATTTCGACGCCACCGACCGCGGTGAAGGCGGCTTTGGTCACTCTGGTCGTCAGTAACACATACGCATCCGAATAACGTCATAACATAGCCGCAAACATTTCGTTTGCGGTCATAGCGTGGGTGCCGCCTGGCAAGTGCTTATTTTCAGGGGTATTTTGTAACATGGCAGAAAAACAAACTGCGAAAAGGAACCGTCGCGAGGAAATACTTCAGTCTCTGGCGCTGATGCTGGAATCCAGCGATGGAAGCCAACGTATCACGACGGCAAAACTGGCCGCCTCTGTCGGCGTTTCCGAAGCGGCACTGTATCGCCACTTCCCCAGTAAGACCCGCATGTTCGATAGCCTGATTGAGTTTATCGAAGATAGCCTGATTACTCGCATCAACCTGATTCTGAAAGATGAGAAAGACACCACAGCGCGCCTGCGTCTGATTGTGTTGCTGCTTCTCGGTTTTGGTGAGCGTAATCCTGGCCTGACCCGCATCCTCACTGGTCATGCGCTAATGTTTGAACAGGATCGCCTGCAAGGGCGCATCAACCAGCTGTTCGAGCGTATTGAAGCGCAGCTGCGCCAGGTATTGCGTGAAAAGAGAATGCGTGAGGGTGAAGGTTACACCACCGATGAAACCCTGCTGGCAAGCCAGATCCTGGCCTTCTGTGAAGGTATGCTGTCACGTTTTGTCCGCAGCGAATTTAAATACCGCCCGACGGATGATTTTGACGCCCGCTGGCCGCTAATTGCCGCGCAGTTGCAGTAATATGACGCCGGATGACTTTTCATCCGGCGAGTTTCTTTAAACGCCAAACTCTTCGCGATAGGCCTTAACCGCCGCCAGATGTTCCGCCATTTCCGGCTTCTCTTCCAGATAGGCAATCAGATCTTTCAGGGTGATGATAGAGATCACTTTGCAGTTGTAATCACGCTCAACTTCCTGAATCGCCGAAATCTCGCCGCGCCCGCGTTCCTGACGATCGAGCGAAATCAACACGCCAGCAAGCGTCGCGCCATTGGCCTGAATAATCTCCATCGACTCGCGAATCGCCGTTCCGGCGGTGATCACATCATCTACCAGCATTACGCGTCCTTGTAACGCGCTACCAACCAGATTGCCGCCTTCACCGTGGTCTTTTGCTTCTTTGCGGTTAAAGCAGTACGGCAGGTCCAGGTCGTGATGCTCCGCCAGTGCCACAGCGGTTGTGGTGGCAATCGGGATCCCTTTGTAAGCAGGGCCAAACAGCAGATCGAACTCAATGCCGGAATCCACCAACGCTTCAGCGTAAAAACGGCCTAACAGTGCCAGATCGCGCCCGGTATTAAACAGCCCGGCGTTGAAGAAATAGGGGCTTTTGCGCCCGGATTTCAGCGTAAACTCGCCAAACTTTAACACCTGCTTGCTAAGCGCAAATTCAATAAACTGGCGCTGATATGATTTCATGCCTTCGCTCCTCATCTTACTTTTCTACAGACAAAAAAAAGGCGACTCATCAGTCGCCTTAAAAATCAGTTTGCCAGCGCCGCCTTCTGCGTCGCTACAATGGATTCGATTCCCCCTCGGGCCAGCGCCAACAAGGTGAGTAGCTCTTCATGGGTGAACGGCTCGCCTTCTGCCGTCCCCTGCACTTCAATGATGCGCCCGTCTTCGGTCATCACTACGTTCATGTCGGTCTCTGCGGCTGAGTCTTCAACGTATTCCAGATCGCAAATTGCTTCACCGTTTACAATACCGACAGAAACTGCGGCTACCATCCCTTTCATCGGGTTGGTTTTCAGCTTGCCGTTTTCCACCAGCTTCTGTAGCGCATCTGCCAGCGCCACGCAGGCACCCGTAATCGACGCGGTACGAGTGCCACCATCAGCCTGAAGCACGTCGCAGTCCAGCGTAATGGTGAACTCACCCAGCGCTTTCAAATCTACTGCCGCGCGAAGAGCACGGGCGATCAGACGCTGGATTTCCATTGTGCGTCCACCCTGCTTACCTTTCGCCGCTTCACGAGCGTTACGGGTGTGGGTAGAACGTGGCAGCATGCCGTACTCTGCGGTGATCCAGCCCTGGCCCTGACCTTTCAGGAAGCGCGGCACGCCTTCTTCAATAGAGGCGGTACACAATACTTTGGTATCGCCAAATTCGACCAGCACCGAGCCTTCTGCATGTTTTGTATAGTTACGAGTCAGGGTAACGGGACGCACCTGATTATTGCTACGGCCTGCTGGACGCATATTGAAATCTCCGGCTTGAAACAAATGTGGCTGCGCATTATACGGACTTCCGGCGGTTATTCCTATCCTGACAAGGCATCGATGGCTATAATCCTTCCACCTCTCCTTTTATAAACAGGAACGTCTATGATCCGCAGTATGACCGCCTACGCCCGGCGTGAAATCAAGGGTGAATGGGGGAGCGCAACCTGGGAAATGCGCTCGGTAAACCAGCGTTATCTGGAAACTTACTTTCGTCTGCCGGAGCAGTTCCGTAGCCTTGAACCTGTCGTTCGCGAGCGTATTCGTTCTCGCCTGACGCGCGGTAAAGTGGAATGTACCCTGCGCTATGAGCCAGATGTTAGCGCACAAGGTGAGCTGATCCTCAATGAAAAACTGGCTAAACAGCTGGTAACTGCCGCGAACTGGGTAAAAATGAAGAGTGACGAAGGGGAAATCAACCCGGTTGATATTCTACGCTGGCCGGGCGTGATGGCAGCCCAGGAGCAGGATCTCGACGCGATTGCCGCTGAAATTCTCGCGGCGTTGGATGGTACGCTGGACGACTTTATCGTCGCGCGCGAAACCGAAGGTCAGGCACTGAAAGCATTGATCGAGCAGCGTCTGGAAGGCGTCACCGCCGAAGTGGTCAAAGTCCGCGCCCATATGCCGGAAATTCTGCAATGGCAGCGTGAGCGTCTGGTCGCGAAGCTGGAAGATGCTCAGGTTCAGTTGGAAAACAACCGTCTGGAGCAGGAGTTGGTTCTGCTGGCACAACGAATTGACGTTGCCGAAGAGCTGGACCGCCTCGAAGCGCATGTTAAAGAGACGTACAACATTCTGAAGAAAAAAGAAGCGGTTGGTCGTCGTCTGGACTTTATGATGCAGGAGTTCAACCGTGAGTCGAACACTCTTGCGTCGAAATCTATCAATGCCGAAGTGACAAACTCCGCCATCGAGCTGAAAGTGTTGATTGAGCAGATGCGCGAGCAGATTCAGAATATTGAGTAACTCGTAACACCAATTCTGACTTTTCAGCCTTCACAAATGCCGCCCACTCAAACAGAGCGGCATTTTTCTTCCCCGCAACTTCAATTCTGTTTTGCGTGCCTGCTCCAGATTTTGCGATGTTTTTTTGCCCAGCACACTGAGAACGTGAGATACTCACAACTGTATATAAATACAGTTACAGATTTACTTTCTTTGCAATCGATATCACATGGAGTGGGCAATGAACGAACATCATCAACCTTTTGAAGAGATAAAACTGATTAATGCAAACGGAGCAGAACAATGGTCAGCAAGACAACTTGGGAAACTACTGGGTTATTCAGAGTATCGTCACTTTATACCTGTATTAACGCGCGCCAAAGAGGCCTGTGAGAACAGTGGTCACACAATTGATGACCATTTCGAGGAGATCCTCGATATGGTCAAAATTGGCTCAAATGCCAAAAGAGCATTAAAAGACATCGTACTCTCCCGCTATGCCTGTTACCTGGTAGTACAAAACGGCGACCCCGCGAAACCGGTCATTGCGGCAGGGCAGACTTATTTTACTATCCAGACCCGACGGCAGGAGCTTGCTGACGATGAAGCATTTAAGCAACTTCGTGAAGACGAAAAGCGTCTGTTTCTGAGAAATGAGTTGAAAGAACATAACAAACAATTGGTTGAGGCAGCACAGCAAGCTGGGGTAGCGACAGCTACTGATTTCGCCATATTTCAGAATCATGGTTACCAGGGGCTGTATGGTGGATTAGATCAGAAAGCCATCCACCAACTGAAGGGGCTGAAAAAGAGTCAGAAGATCCTGGATCATATGGGTTCAACAGAACTGGCGGCTAATCTCTTTCGAGCTACCCAAACAGAAGAAAAACTCAAGCGGGATAGCGTGAATTCAAAACAGCAAGCTAATACCACACACTTTGACGTGGGTAGCAAGGTGAGGCAAACCATTCAGGAACTTGGCGGAACCATACCTGAGGAGTTGCCGACCCCGCAGGTCAGCATCAAGCAGTTGGAAAACAGTGTAAAAATTACAGAGAAGAAATAGCAGAAACGAAAAACTCTTTTTGTTGATTGAGACACCCGATGCGTAAGCCAAGGTCCAGGTGCAGTGAACACAATGGCTAAACATTGCACCTTTCTTTTCCCCCCTCAGTTTTAACCTATTTTTTCTTATGCATTTTCTCAGACAAGAAGTCAGAAGAATGCATCTACGCTACAGAAAATAGCGATTTCACATAACTAAAAGTTATCAATTTCCTCTCACCTTAAAAAATATCAATCGTGACAATGCGCACAAATCGCTACCCTGCCAGACAGATTTTTAGGGAGAGAACCATGCTGTTACACATTTTGTATTTGGTTGGCATTACTGCCGAAGCCATGACGGGGGCGCTGGCGGCCGGGCGACGGCGCATGGATACATTTGGCGTAATTATTATTGCAACCGCCACCGCAATTGGCGGAGGGTCAGTGCGCGATATTCTGCTGGGCCACTATCCGCTCGGCTGGGTCAAACACCCGGAATATGTGATTATCGTCGCTACCGCCGCAGTACTCACCACTATCGTTGCTCCTGTAATGCCTTACCTGCGCAAAGTGTTTCTGGTGCTCGATGCGCTCGGACTGGTGGTCTTTTCTATCATCGGCGCACAGGTTGCACTGGATATGGGGCACGGCCCAATTATTGCCGTTGTCGCGGCGGTAACCACCGGTGTATTTGGCGGCGTTTTGCGCGATATGTTCTGTAAACGCATTCCGCTGGTCTTTCAAAAAGAGTTGTATGCCGGTGTCTCATTTGCCTCCGCCGTGCTGTACATCGCGCTGCAACACTATGTTTCTAACCATGATGTGGTGATTATCTCCACCCTGGTATTCGGCTTTTTTGCTCGTTTACTGGCGCTACGTCTTAAGCTGGGATTACCGGTCTTTTACTACAGCCACGAAGGTCACTAAGGTTCAAAACCTGTGATCTGCTGGGCAGCCAGCCAACTGCCCAGCTTCTTGATTTGCGCATTTTCCTTCCATTCAATAACCTGTCTGGCGCGCCCAGATCCAGTCCCCGGCAGCTGCTGCCAGAACTGCTCCGTGCTAAATAAAAGTTGCGACCAGGACCGTTCATCACTGGCATTAAGCGCCGCCCGGGTTAGCGGTATTCCCATTGCCATCACCCAGCGAGTAAAAGGCTGGTTACGAGCCAGATTAAACTGATGCCATAACTGCGCACTTTTACTTTTCGCGATCCCCGGCGTGTTCTGTAATTGCTCTGGCGTTAATAAAAGCCAGGAAAAGATATGCTCAAAGCGATGAGTCTGATGCAGCGCGCGCCAACCGGCCTCACCAATGCCATCCAGCCCCAGAACCTGTTTTGACCCCAGCCAGACTAAGCGTGAAATGAACTGTTCCTGACAAACATCAGAAGCAAAGTAGCAGGTCAACGGGTTAAAGCGGTTTTCTGGTGGTGTCGGTTTTGTACGTTCTGCACCGCGCCAGACCACATCATCAATGCGAGGAATACCCTGACCGGCAAGGCTGACGAGGATCTGATCACCAGGCGCAATATCCCACTCCTGCCAGCGCCTGACGGAACCAATATTCACCCGCTGGACTTTTTTATCATCCAGCATGACAGGTGCGAGTGACGCAACCACCGATATTTTACCGCTCTTACCCACCGCAAACTGAATCGCCTTCACTTCGGCAACCTGAGCTACAGGTTGATATTTCCAGGCCACCAGCCACTCCGCCTGGCCCGGTAGCCAATGACGGGATTCGGGTTCCTTAGCCCCTCGCACAACCACGCCATCGGTGACGAAGGGTAATTTCGCTTTCCACCACTCATTGCGTACGCGCGCAACCTCATCAGCATTTTTAACCGCACGGGTATACCTCTGCGTTAGAGTAAAACCTGCGGTAGCCAGCTCCTTTAAACGATCGGTCATTAACTGCGGTCCATCCGGCCATGCCCAGACAAAAACAGCCAGTGAGTTTAGCGTGTCGCTATTCCCCTGGCGCATCATCAGGCCAGCAACTTTTGCGCGGGCATTTATTCCCCCCATTTGTTGTTGGATATGCCCCTCGCGCTGGAGAAATATTTCCCCCTGAAGCGTACTGTTGGCTAAAGGCCCGCTAACGGTTTGCAGCACAGCGGAAATTAAGCTAACTTTCTGCGTCCAGTCCTCGCCTTTCAGGCCATTACCGCGACTGATTGCTTTGTTCAGTTTCCCGTCCCGATAAACCAGGGTTACCGCAACGCCATCAACTTTTGGCTGCACCCAAAGATCGCTACGTTCTCGCATCCACAGACTTAATGCGTTTTTATCCGCCATTTTGCGTACACCCGTATGGGCAACCGGATGCATAACCGCACCATTTAAAGGCGGCATCATCACGTCGCGGGGCTCGCTCACAAAGCAGCGTTGCCACTGCGTAAGACGGGCGCTTAACTGATCGTAAACACCGTCTTCCACCTCACTTTTTCCTTCCTTCCAGTAGTCATCGTCCCACTGTTTTATTTGCTGTTGCAGGCGGGAAATTTCTTCCTGTGCTCTGGCTGGCGACCAGGCCGGACAGACCGCCCACACAGATGATTGCCAGCACAAGATACTTATTAATATCGCCATCCATACTTTCATCTTCACCTCCGCTGTAGTCAGGCTGGCAGATATACAACGTGGTGAAGGCAAAGCCGAGTGGCAAAAACGGAGTCTGCGAGGACGCTTCCTGAGAATCGTCTTTATTGCAGTAAATCACAGGCAAATGCGGAAACAGCTACGCAAAACGCAACAACTTTGCGCAAAAAGTGTGAGCAAGGGCTACGTCACATGGCCGCGCCGTGTATAATAAGCTCGTATGTAGGCTTTATTTCGCTAATCACATACGAAAGATACTCATGGCTCAAGGCACGCTTTATATTGTTTCTGCCCCCAGTGGCGCGGGTAAATCCAGCCTGATTCAGGCTTTATTAAAAACCCAACCGTTGTATGACACCCAGGTTTCTGTTTCACACACCACACGCCAACCGCGTCCTGGTGAAGTCCACGGTGAACATTATTTCTTTGTTAATCATGATGAATTTAAAGAAATGATTAGCAGAGATGCGTTCCTCGAACACGCAGAAGTTTTTGGTAATTACTATGGCACTTCGCGTGAGGCCATTGAGCAAGTACTGGCGACCGGTGTCGATGTTTTTCTCGATATCGACTGGCAGGGCGCGCAGCAAATTCGCCAGAAGATGCCGCACGCGCGGAGTATCTTTATTTTACCGCCGTCCAAAATTGAACTGGACCGCCGTCTACGCGGTCGCGGTCAGGACAGCGAAGAGGTCATTGCAAAGCGTATGGCGCAAGCTGTTGCAGAAATGAGCCATTACGCCGAATATGATTATCTGATTGTGAATGATGACTTCGATACCGCGTTGACCGATTTGAAGACCATTATTCGCGCCGAACGTCTGCGCATGAGCCGCCAAAAGCAGCGTCATGACGCTTTAATCAGCAAATTGTTGGCAGACTGAACCTGATTTCAGTATCATGCCCAGTCATTTCTTCACCTGTGGAGCTTTTTAAGTATGGCACGCGTAACTGTTCAGGACGCTGTAGAGAAAATTGGTAACCGTTTTGACCTGGTACTGGTCGCCGCGCGTCGCGCTCGTCAGATGCAGGTAGGCGGAAAGGATCCGCTGGTACCGGAAGAAAACGATAAAACCACTGTAATCGCGCTGCGCGAAATCGAAGAAGGTCTGATCAACAACCAGATCCTCGACGTTCGCGAACGCCAGGAACAGCAAGAGCTGGAAGCCGCTGAATTACAAGCCGTTACCGCTATTGCTGAAGGTCGTCGTTAATCACAAAGCGGGTCGCCCTTGTATCTGTTTGAAAGCCTGAATCAACTGATTCAAACCTACCTGCCGGAAGACCAAATCAAGCGTCTGCGGCAGGCGTATCTCGTTGCACGTGATGCTCACGAGGGGCAAACACGTTCAAGCGGTGAACCCTATATCACGCACCCGGTAGCGGTTGCCTGCATTCTGGCCGAGATGAAACTCGACTATGAAACGCTGATGGCGGCGCTGCTGCATGACGTGATTGAAGATACTCCCGCCACCTACCAGGATATGGAACAGCTTTTTGGTAAAAGCGTCGCCGAGCTGGTAGAGGGGGTGTCGAAACTTGATAAACTCAAGTTCCGCGATAAGAAAGAGGCGCAGGCCGAAAACTTTCGCAAGATGATTATGGCGATGGTGCAGGATATCCGCGTCATCCTCATCAAACTTGCCGACCGTACCCACAACATGCGCACGCTGGGCTCACTTCGCCCGGACAAACGTCGCCGCATCGCCCGTGAAACTCTCGAAATTTACAGCCCGCTGGCGCACCGTTTAGGTATCCACCACATTAAAACCGAACTCGAAGAGCTGGGTTTTGAGGCGCTGTATCCCAACCGTTATCGCGTAATCAAAGAAGTGGTGAAAGCCGCGCGCGGCAACCGTAAAGAGATGATCCAAAAAATCCTCTCGGAAATCGAAGGGCGTTTGCAGGAAGCGGGAATTCCCTGCCGCGTCAGTGGTCGCGAGAAGCATCTTTATTCGATTTACTGCAAAATGGTGCTCAAAGAGCAGCGTTTTCACTCAATCATGGACATCTACGCTTTCCGCGTGATCGTCAATGATTCCGACACCTGTTATCGCGTGCTCGGGCAAATGCATAGCCTGTACAAGCCGCGTCCGGGTCGCGTGAAAGACTACATCGCCATTCCAAAAGCGAACGGCTATCAGTCTTTGCACACCTCGATGATCGGCCCGCACGGTGTGCCGGTTGAGGTCCAGATCCGTACCGAAGATATGGATCAGATGGCGGAGATGGGTGTTGCCGCGCACTGGGCTTATAAAGAGCACGGCGAAACCAGCACCACCGCGCAAATCCGCGCCCAGCGCTGGATGCAAAGCCTGCTGGAGCTGCAACAGAGCGCCGGTAGTTCGTTTGAATTTATCGAGAGCGTTAAATCCGATCTCTTCCCGGATGAGATTTACGTTTTCACACCGGAAGGGCGAATTGTCGAGCTGCCTGCCGGTGCAACGCCCGTCGACTTCGCTTATGCAGTGCATACCGATATCGGTCATGCCTGCGTGGGCGCACGCGTTGACCGCCAGCCTTACCCGCTGTCGCAGCCGCTTACCAGCGGTCAAACCGTTGAAATCATTACCGCACCGGGCGCTCGCCCGAATGCCGCGTGGCTGAACTTTGTCGTTAGCTCAAAAGCGCGCGCCAAAATTCGTCAGTTGCTGAAAAACCTCAAGCGTGATGATTCTGTAAGCCTGGGCCGTCGTCTGCTCAACCATGCTTTGGGTGGTAGCCGTAAGCTGAATGAAATCCCGCAGGAAAATATTCAGCGCGAGCTGGATCGCATGAAGCTGGCAACGCTTGACGATCTGCTGGCAGAAATCGGACTTGGTAACGCAATGAGCGTGGTGGTCGCGAAAAATCTGCAACATGGGGACGCCTCCATTCCACCGGCAACCCAAAGCCACGGACATCTGCCCATTAAAGGTGCCGATGGCGTACTGATCACCTTTGCGAAATGCTGCCGCCCTATTCCTGGCGACCCGATTATCGCCCACGTCAGCCCCGGTAAAGGTCTGGTGATCCACCATGAATCCTGCCGTAATATCCGTGGCTACCAGAAAGAGCCAGAGAAGTTTATGGCTGTGGAATGGGATAAAGAGACGGCGCAGGAGTTCATCACCGAAATCAAGGTGGAGATGTTCAATCATCAGGGCGCGCTGGCAAACCTGACGGCGGCAATTAACACCACGACTTCGAATATTCAAAGTTTGAATACGGAAGAGAAAGATGGTCGCGTCTACAGCGCCTTTATTCGTCTGACCGCTCGTGACCGTGTGCATCTGGCGAATATCATGCGCAAAATCCGCGTGATGCCAGACGTGATTAAAGTCACCCGAAACCGAAATTAATGTTTTATGAACCCAACACGTTATGCACGCATCTGCGAAATGCTCGCCAGGCGGCAGCCTGATCTGACCGTCTGCATGGAGCAGGTCCACAAACCTCATAACGTTTCTGCGATTATTCGTACCGCAGATGCCGTTGGCGTACATGAAGTTCACGCCGTCTGGCCTGGTAGCCGCATGCGCACCATGGCTTCGGCAGCGGCGGGTAGTAACAGCTGGGTACAGGTGAAAACACACCGCACCATTGGCGATGCCGTCGCTCATCTCAAAGGCCAGGGCATGCAGATTCTGGCAACCCATCTTTCTGATAATGCTGTCGATTTCCGCGAAATTGATTACACTCGCCCGACCTGCATTTTGATGGGACAGGAGAAAACGGGCATCACGCAGGAAGCATTGGCCCTGGCGGATCAGGACATCATCATTCCGATGATCGGCATGGTGCAGTCGCTGAATGTTTCCGTTGCCTCAGCCCTCATTCTTTACGAAGCCCAGCGTCAGCGGCAAAATGCAGGCATGTACCTGCGTGAAAACAGCATGTTGCCGGAAGCAGAGCAACAACGCCTGTTGTTTGAAGGCGGCTATCCGGTGCTGGCGAAAGTCGCAAAACGCAAAGGCCTGCCTTATCCCCACGTCAATCAGCAAGGCGAGATCGAAGCTGATGCCGACTGGTGGGCTACTATGCAGGCTGCAGGGTAAGTGCCATGAAAGGTCGCCTGTTAGATGCTGTCCCACTCAGTTCCCTAACGGGCGTTGGCGCAGCACTTAGTAACAAACTGGCGAAAATCAACCTGCATACCGTGCAGGATCTACTCTTACACCTTCCCCTGCGCTACGAAGATCGCACCCATCTCTACCCCATCGGAGAACTACTGCCGGGCGTTTATGCCACGGTGGAAGGCGAAGTGCTGAACTGCAATATCTCCTTCGGCGGTCGGCGGATGATGACCTGCCAGATCAGCGACGGTTCCGGCATCCTCACCATGCGCTTTTTCAATTTCAGCGCGGCAATGAAAAATAGCCTGGCGACGGGCCGCCGTGTACTGGCTTATGGCGAAGCAAAGCGCGGTAAATATGGTGCGGAGATGATCCACCCGGAATACCGCGTGCAGGGCGATCTCAGCACGCCAGAATTACAGGAAACGCTCACGCCGGTTTATCCAACAACGGAAGGCGTAAAGCAGGCCACGCTGCGTAAATTAACCGACCAGGCGCTGGATCTGCTCGACACCTGCGCCATTGAAGAACTCCTGCCGCCGGAACTGTCACAAGGAATGATGACGCTACCGGAAGCGTTGCGCACTTTGCACCGCCCGCCACCGACGCTACAGCTTAGCGATCTGGAAACCGGGCAGCATCCGGCGCAACGTCGTCTGATTCTGGAAGAACTGCTGGCGCACAACCTCAGCATGTTAGCCTTACGTGCCGGAGCACAGCGTTTTCATGCCCAGCCGCTGAGCGCCAATGACACGCTGAAAAATAAACTCCTCGCCGCCTTACCGTTCAAGCCAACGGGCGCACAGGCACGCGTAGTGGCGGAGATCGAGCATGATATGGCGCTGGATGTGCCGATGATGCGCCTGGTACAGGGCGATGTAGGTTCCGGTAAAACGCTGGTCGCCGCCCTCGCCGCGCTGCGTGCGATTGCCCACGGCAAACAGGTGGCACTGATGGCACCAACCGAATTACTCGCCGAGCAGCACGCCAATAACTTCCGCAACTGGTTTGCACCGCTCGGTATCGAAGTGGGCTGGCTCGCCGGTAAGCAGAAAGGCAAAGCGCGACTGTCTCAGCAGGAAGCCATCGCCAGCGGTCAGGTGCAGATGATTGTCGGTACACACGCCATCTTCCAGGAACAGGTGCAGTTTAACGGCCTGGCGCTGGTGATTATCGACGAACAGCATCGTTTTGGCGTGCATCAGCGTCTGGCATTGTGGGAGAAAGGCCAGCAGCAGGGCTTCCATCCGCATCAGTTGATCATGACCGCCACGCCGATCCCCCGCACGCTGGCAATGACGGCGTATGCCGATCTCGATACCTCGGTGATAGATGAGCTGCCGCCAGGCCGCACGCCAGTGACTACGGTCGCTATTCCTGATACCCGCCGTACCGACATCATTGACCGCGTGCGCCACGCCTGCATAACTGAAGGTCGTCAGGCGTACTGGGTTTGTACGTTGATTGAAGAGTCAGAGTTACTGGAAGCGCAGGCGGCGGAAGCTACCTGGGAAGAGTTGAAACTGGCGCTACCAGAATTGAATGTTGGCCTGGTACACGGGCGGATGAAACCAGCCGAGAAACAGGCGGTGATGGCGTCGTTTAAACAAGGTGAGCTACATCTGCTGGTTGCCACTACCGTTATTGAAGTCGGTGTTGATGTGCCTAACGCCAGCCTGATGATTATCGAAAACCCTGAGCGTCTGGGTCTGGCGCAGTTACACCAGCTGCGCGGGCGCGTAGGTCGTGGCGCGGTGGCTTCTCACTGCGTGCTGCTCTACAAAACGCCGCTTTCTAAAACGGCGCAAATTCGCCTGCAAGTGCTGCGCGACAGTAACGACGGTTTTGTGATTGCGCAAAAAGATCTGGAGATTCGCGGCCCTGGCGAATTGTTAGGCACGCGTCAGACGGGTAATGCTGAATTTAAAGTGGCGGATTTACTGCGCGATCAGGCGATGATCCCGGAAGTTCAGCGCCTGGCGCGACATATTCACGAACGTTACCCACAACAGGCAAAAGCCTTGATAGAACGCTGGATGCCGGAGACAGAACGTTACTCGAATGCGTAAAAGGCGGCGGTGAGAAGACCGCCGCTTCATCGGTTAACCGGCAAAAATCGGCAACATTAAATACAGCTTAATCACCAGCGCATTGACGATATCGATAAAGAACGCACCGACCATCGGCACCACCAAAAACGCCATGTGCGACGGGCCAAAGCGTTCAGTGATCGCCTGCATGTTGGCGATTGCCGTTGGCGTTGCACCGAGGCCAAAACCACAGTGACCCGCAGCCAGCACTGCCGCATCGTAGTTTTTGCCCATCATGCGCCAGGTAACGAAGATGGCATACAACGCCATGAAGATGGTCTGTACCACCAGAATCGCCAGCATCGGCAGCGCCAGCGAAGCCAGCTCCCACAGTTTCAGCCCCATCAACGCCATCGCCAGGAACAACGACAAGCTTACGTTACCCAGCACGGATACCGCACGCTCAAAGACGCGGTAAAAGCCCATTATTGACAGACCGTTGCTCAGAATCACGCCAACAAACAGTACACAGACGAAGGTCGGCAGTTCAAAAGCAGTGCCAGCCAAAAGTTGCGCAACAATTTTCCCCACCGTCAGGCAGATAGCAATCAGCGCGATAGTTTCAATCAGCACCAACGAGGTGATCATGCGTCCCACATCCGGCTTTTCAAACGCCGTCGGGACTTCCTGGTCATCCGGAATACCGTTCGGCGTGGTGGAGTGTTTCACCAGATAGCGCGCCACCGGACCGCCAATCAAGCCGCCCAGCACCAGACCGAACGTTGCACAGGCCATCGCCACTTCCGTCGCATTGGTGAAGCCATAACGTTCAATGAACAATTTACTCCACGCAGCGCCCGTACCGTGACCGCCGGAAAGCGTAATAGAACCGGCCAACAGCCCCATCAGCGGATCAAGCCCTAACAGGCTAGCCATACCAATGCCAATGGCATTTTGCATCACCAACAGACCAACAACCACAATCAAGAAGATGCCAACCACACGCCCACCGGCACGCAAACTGGCAATGTTGGCGTTCAGGCCAATGGTGGCGAAGAAAGCCAGCATTAACGGATCGCGCAGGGACATATCAAAGTTGACTTCCCAGCCCATGCTTTTTTTCAGTACTAGTAGCGCCAGCGCCACCAACAAACCACCCGCAACAGGTTCCGGTATGGTGTATTTCTTCAAAAAGGAGACGGAATGGACCAACTTACGCCCGAGCAGCAACGTCAGCGTTGCGGCAACAAGCGTTGCTAAAGTATCGAGATGAAACATAGTTACTCCTTTGTATCCGCATCACTCTTTCATACTCGTCATACTTCATCGCGCAGTGGCAACTTCATGAACTATGACGGGTATCGAGTTATGCTTTCCTGGGTCAAATTCTCAGCTGTTAATGAACAAATGGCATGGATTTTAAGCAGAAAAATACCAAAAGTTATATAAAAAAGTGCATTTATCTCATTTAAATATTTAGATGAGGATGTGGCAAACGTTTGCTTTTCTCTTTCGGTCAGCTAAAATGCCCGCTTTGCTACCACGGGATTGTTTTCGATGTCTGTTTCCACCCTCGAGTCAGAAAATGCGCAACCGGTTGCTCAGACTCAAAACAGCGAACTGATTTACCGTCTTGAAGATCGTCCGCCGCTTCCTCAAACCCTGTTTGCCGCCTGTCAGCATCTGCTGGCGATGTTCGTTGCGGTGATCACGCCAGCGCTATTAATCTGCCAGGCGCTGGGTTTACCGGCACAAGACACGCAACACATTATTAGTATGTCGCTGTTTGCCTCCGGTGTGGCATCGATTATTCAAATTAAGGCCTGGGGTCCGGTTGGCTCCGGGCTGTTGTCTATTCAGGGCACCAGCTTCAACTTTGTTGCCCCGCTGATTATGGGCGGTACCGCGCTGAAAACCGGTGGTGCTGATGTTCCTACCATGATGGCGGCTTTGTTCGGCACGTTGATGCTGGCAAGTTGCACCGAGATGGTGATCTCCCGCGTTCTGCATCTGGCGCGCCGCATTATTACGCCGCTGGTTTCTGGCGTTGTGGTGATGATTATCGGCCTGTCGCTAATTCAGGTGGGGCTGACCTCCATTGGCGGCGGTTACGCAGCCATGAGCGATAACACCTTCGGCGCACCGAAAAATCTGCTGCTGGCAGGCGTGGTTTTAGCCTTAATTATCCTGCTTAACCGTCAACGTAACCCTTACTTACGCGTGGCCTCACTGGTAATTGCGATGGCGGCCGGATATGCGCTGGCGTGGTTTATGGGCATGTTGCCAGAAAGCAACGAACCGATGACGCAAGAACTGATTATGGTGCCAACGCCGCTCTATTACGGTCTTGGCATTGAATGGAGTCTGCTGCTGCCGCTGATGCTGGTCTTTATGATCACTTCGCTGGAAACCATTGGCGATATCACGGCGACCTCTGACGTTTCCGAACAGCCAGTGTCCGGTCCGCTGTACATGAAACGCCTGAAAGGCGGCGTGCTGGCAAACGGCCTGAACTCGTTTGTTTCGGCGGTGTTTAACACCTTCCCGAACTCCTGCTTCGGGCAAAACAACGGAGTGATCCAGTTGACTGGTGTTGCCAGCCGCTATGTCGGTTTTGTCGTCGCGCTGATGTTGATCGTGCTGGGTCTGTTCCCGGCAGTGAGCGGTTTTGTACAACACATTCCAGAACCGGTTCTGGGCGGCGCAACGCTTGTAATGTTTGGCACCATCGCCGCCTCCGGTGTGCGTATCGTTTCTCGTGAGCCGCTGAACCGTCGGGCGATTCTGATTATCGCGCTGTCGCTGGCGGTTGGTCTGGGCGTGTCTCAGCAGCCGCTGATTTTGCAGTTTGCCCCTGAATGGCTGAAAAACCTGCTCTCCTCCGGGATCGCCGCGGGCGGTATTACTGCCATCGTGCTGAATCTGATTTTCCCACCAGAAAAACAGTAATTCACTGGCGGCGGTAAGATAATTACCGCCGCAGTCTCACCTCTTTCACCATTCCCGCCTTGAGGATTGCGCGTAAATCGTGCATAACTCCCTTATGTGCATTTCACGGGATGGAAGACCATGAAATTTATTGGGAAGCTGCTTCTCTACATTCTCATCGCTCTGTTAGTGGTGATCGCTGGCCTCTATTTTCTTCTGCAAACCCGCTGGGGAGCAGAACATATCAGCGCATGGGTTTCCGAGAATAGCGACTATCATCTGGCCTTCGGGGCGATGGATCACCGTTTTTCCGCGCCATCTCATATCGTGCTGGAGAATGTCACGTTTGGTCGTGATGGTCAGCCCGCGCCCCTGGTGGCAAAAAGTGTCGACATTGCGCTAAGCAGTCGCCAACTGACCGAACCACGCCATGTCGATACCATCCTGCTGGAAAACGGGACGCTGAATCTCACCGACCAGACCGCGCCGCTACCGTTCAAAGCCGATCGTCTGCAACTGCGTGATATGGCGTTTAATAGCCCGAATAGCGAATGGAAACTGAGCGCGCAGCGGGTAAATGGCGGCGTGGTTCCGTGGTCACCAGAAGCCGGTAAAGTGCTGGGTACGAAGGCGCAGATTCAGTTTAGTGCCGGATCGCTTTCGCTCAATGATGTTCCTGCCACCAATGTACTGATTGAAGGCAGTATTGATAACGATCGCGTTACGCTGACTAACCTGGGTGCCGACATCGCCCGCGGGACATTAACCGGAAACGCGCAGCGTAACGCCGACGGCAGCTGGCAAGTGGAAAATCTGCGCATGGCGGATATCCGTCTACAAAGCGAAAAATCGCTAACCGACTTCTTTGCGCCATTACGCTCTGTCCCGTCGTTGCAGATTGGTCGCTTGGAAGTCATCGATGCTCGTCTGCAAGGTCCGGACTGGGCGGTGACCGACCTCGATCTCAGCTTGCGCAACATGACCTTCAGTAAAGATGACTGGCAGACACAGGAAGGCAAACTGTCGATGAACGCCAGCGAGTTCATTTATGGTTCGCTGCATTTATTTGACCCGATTATAAACGCGGAATTTTCCCCGCAGGGCGTAGCGCTGCGCCAGTTCACCAGCCGCTGGGAAGGGGGTATGGTCAGAACGTCAGGGAACTGGCTGCGTGACGGTAAAACGTTGATCCTTGATGATGCGGCAATTGCCGGGCTGGAATATACCTTGCCGAAAAACTGGCAACAGTTGTGGATGGAAACGACACCCGGTTGGTTAAACAGCCTGCAACTGAAGAGATTTAGCGCCAGCCGCAATCTGATCATTGATATCGACCCTGACTTCCCGTGGCAGCTCACCGCGCTCGATGGTTACGGTGCCAACCTGACGCTGGTTACCGATCATAAATGGGGCGTCTGGAGTGGCTCGGCGAATCTGAATGCCGCCGCCGCGACATTCAATCGTGTTGATGTTCGTCGCCCGTCGCTGGCGCTGACCGCCAACAGCAGCACGGTGAATATCAGCGAACTGAGTGCATTTACTGAAAAAGGCATTCTGGAAGCCACCGCAAGTGTTTCACAAACGCCACAACGTCAGACCCATATCAGCCTGAATGGACGCGGTGTGCCGGTGAATATTTTGCAACAATGGGGATGGCCTGAATTACCGTTGACTGGCGACGGCAATATTCAGCTTACCGCCAGTGGAGATATTCAGGCCAATGCCCCGCTGAAACCTACGGTTAGCGGGCAATTGCATGCCGTGAACGCCGCAAAGCAGCAAGTGACTCAAACCATGAATGCGGGCGTCGTTTCCAGCGGTGAAGTTACATCGACGGAGCCGGTGCGGTAAACATCAATCTCGCCGGGTACGACTCAGACGTACCCGGCATTCCGTCAATAGATTACAACGTAATTGTCAGCGCATTCCCTTGAGGCGTCACCACCAGCCCCTGCTCACTTTCAGCCTGCGAACCGCCTTGCAGACCATTTACTTTCACAACATTGCGCAAGCACAGCGTCCAGTTCTTCGCCTCGCCCGCACCAGTCACAGTAATCGTGTTGCCAGTACGTGCTGCTTTTAAAGTAAAGATCACCGATCCGTCAGCAGCAGGCACTTCACAGACGGCTTCATGCCCGTCTTGCAGATTAAAGAGGTGGAATGCCGTGCCTTCGTGCCACACGTAATCGGGACGTTGATCGTTGTTGCCCAGCGCCAGTAGAGTGTTATCACGCACATAAACGGGCAGACTCAGGAAGCCGTGCTGCTGTTTATGCCAGCGACTACCGTCGAGTTCATCGTTGTGCCACAGGTGTGTCCAGCGACCTTCCGGCAGGTAGAACTGCACATCGCCCGCTTCAGTGAACACCGGCGCAACCATCACGTTGTCGCCTAACATGTATTGACGGTCAAGGTAATCACAAGCCGGATCGTCCGGGAACTCCATCATCATGGCCCGCATCATCGGCGTACCCCGCGCGTTCGCACGCGCAGCTTCACGATACAGATACGGCATCATGCGGCATTTCAGTTGCGTGAAGAAGCGCACCACATCACAGGACTCATCATCGTAGGCCCACGGCACACGATAAGATTTGCTACCGTGTAAACGGCTATGGCTGGAGAGCAAACCAAACGCGCACCAGCGTTTGTAAACGTGCGCCGGAGCGGTATTTTCAAAGCCGCCGATATCGTGGCTCCAGAAGCCAAAACCTGAAAGGCCAATAGACAAACCACCGCGCAGGCTTTCCGCCATTGATTCGTAGTTAGCGTAACAATCGCCACCCCAGTGTACCGGGAATTTCTGCGCACCGACGGAGGCCGAGCGGGCAAACAAGACAGCTTCTTCCTCACCAACGGTGTCCTTGAGCACGTTCCACACCAGTTCGTTGTAGATGTACGCATAATGGTTATGCATTTTCTGCGAATCGGAACCGTCAAACCACTGAACATCAATTGGGATACGTTCGCCAAAGTCGGTCTTAAAGCAATCAACGCCCATCGCGACCAGACCTTTCAGTTTGTCGGCGTACCATTTGCAGGCATCCGGATTGGTAAAGTCATAAATCGCCAGACCTGGCTGCCATTTATCCCACTGCCATAGCGAACCGTCCGGGCGTTTGAGTAAATAGCCTTTCTCTTGTAACTCTTTAAAGACGGGGGATTTTTGACCGATATAGGGGTTAATCCAGACGCAGATTTTCAGCCCTTTCGCTTTCAGGCGGCGGATCATCCCTTCCGGGTCAGGGAAAGTCAGCGGGTCCCACTCAAAATCGCACCACTGGAAGGCTTTCATCCAGAAACAGTCAAAGTGGAAAACATGCAGCGGCAGATTGCGTTCCGCCATACCATCGATAAAGCTGTTTACCGTCGCTTCGTCGTAGTTGGTGGTAAATGAAGTGGTTAGCCACAGGCCGAAGGACCACGGGGGCGGCAGCGCCGGACGACCAGTAAAGCGGGTATAACGATCAAGTACCGCTTTCGGCGTCGGGCCGTCGATAACAAAGTATTCGAGATATTCACTCTCAACGCTGAACTGCACTTTGGAGACTTTCTCCGATCCCACTTCAAAAGAGACACACTGGGGATGATTGACCAGTACCCCATAACCACGGTTAGTCATGTAGAACGGGATATTTTTATACGCCTGTTCAGTACTTGTGCCGCCGTCCCGGTTCCAGGTCTCTACCGTCTGGCCATTGCGCACCAGGGCAGTAAAGCGCTCTCCCAGACCGTAAACTGTTTCGCCAACGCCAAGATCAAGCCGCTCAAACATATAATTGCGTTGATTATTCGTGTCCTGCACGTAGCCATTATTTTTCACCTGACTACCGGTAATACGTTCGCCGTTGCGCAGAAAATCCAGTGACCAGAACTCACCTTTGCTGACACGCGCGCTTAAGTTGCCACTTTTAAACTCAGCATAACGTTCTGTGTTTTCGATTGTGACCTTCACGTCCTGCAAAATATTGAGCGGATAATGAGGACCGTTATTCAGCGCCCCCTGAAAATGCTCAATCCGCACACCGACAATACCTTCCTGTGGGGAGAAAAAGCGCAGCGTAAATAAAGGCGTATCAAGCTGCCAGGTACGTTCACGCACATCACGGGGGGCAGCATAGACCACCATTTCATTATCCTGCTGTTCAACCTCGAATACCTGAAGCGGGTGAATCAAATTGAGGCCAGGTTGAATCAACCAGTTTCCATCGCTAATTTTCATTGCCGTTCCTTAGTTCTGCACTTCTTGAGAGGTGAATTGTTGCTGGCAACGGCGTTTACCCTGAGCCAGCTGTTCCATAACGGTTTTCAGATTGTGCGTCGTGAGTGAGTAGTAGCGTTTAGCGATAATCGCGCTCAGCAAATAACAGATCGCCGGAACAATCGTGAATAGCGCAATAATGATGCTAATCGTGGCGCTGTTCTGCGCTTTTTCTGC
Organism: Shigella sp. FJ200513; assembly: GCF_040495915.1. Taxonomy (NCBI): domain Bacteria; kingdom Pseudomonadati; phylum Pseudomonadota; class Gammaproteobacteria; order Enterobacterales; family Enterobacteriaceae; genus Shigella; species Shigella sp. FJ200513. The sequence continues at coordinate 26,234 of NZ_JBDYCV010000043.1, forward strand.
CGCATCATATCCGCCATAAGCCAGCATCCAGCCGATAAGAGCGCCGCCGAAGGCCAACCCCAGTTTGAGCACAAACAGCGTGCCAGCAAAACTGATCCCGGTCAGGCGTTTACCATTGCACCACTCGCCGTAGTCGACGGTATCGAACATCATTACCCACTGGATAGGTGTCACCAGTTGATGCAACACACCAATCACGAAGATGAAGACAAACATAGTGATGCTGGCCTGCATGGGAACAAAGAACATCGCGAGGCTAATCACTGCCAGCAGGGCGTTCGTCCACCAGAAGATAGTGACTTTACATTTCCAGTCGGTCAGAGGTTTTGCCAGTGCGGAACCAATCAGGTTACCCACGCAATAAGTGGTGAGAAAAGCGACAAACACTTCCGGCGTGCCCAAAATCCATGTGACGTAATACATCATCGCCCCACCGCGTACGCACACCGCCAGGATATTGAAAATGGTTAGTAAACCGACAATCCGCCACTGGTCGTTTTGCCAGATATCACGTAAATCTTCCCGCATAGACGTTGTTGTAGGTGGTGCTTCAACGCGTTCTTTAGTGGTGAAGAAACAAAATGCCAGCATCATGAATGCCACCACGGAAAGGACCACGATACCGCCCTGGAAACCGAGTGGTTTATTATCACCGCCAATTAAATTAACCAGTGGCATCATCAGAACAGTAGAAAGCATGCCTCCCGCGGTCGCCAGCACAAAACGCCAGGATTGCAGCGAGATACGCTGAGTCGGGTCATTGGTGATTACACCACCCAATGCGCAGTAAGGGATATTGACGACGGTATAAAGTAAGGTAAGTTAGGGTGTAAGTAATTGCTGCATAGATCATTTTGCCGTTCATACTGAGATCTGGCGTGCTATAGGCCAGTACACAGACGATCCCGAATGGCAGTGCGCCAAACAGTACCCACGGACGAAATTTACCCCAGCGAGAGCGCGTTCGATCGGCCAACAACCCCATGCAAGGATCGGAAATCGCATCCAGTGCACGAGCGACCAAAAACATGGTTCCGACAAATCCGGCAGGAATGCCAAAAATATCGGTATAAAAGAACATCATATATAACATTACGTTATCGAAAATAATGTGGCTGGCGGCGTCTCCCATGCCATAACCAATTTTCTCTTTAACGGACAACACTTCACTCCTCATCTGCTTTTCCTTGATGCTATAGGGGTGCTGAGACCGATAACGCATTTTGTAAACCATCCCTGTGAGAGCGAATATTCCGATATCTGGTTATTAATTTATGATTCTTGTTTTATGTGATCGTGGTAGCGTTAATTCCGCTCATATATCATTGTAAAATATGGGTTTTATATAAATTATAATGCTTTCGTGATAATACGCTGCGTTTATTAGGCGGAAAAAACTGATCTGGGGGATGTAGAAACTCAAGGAAGTAGCTATAATGCGCCCCGCCTCCATGTAGCAATCGAGGCGCGGAAGATCGTCGTCTCCGGTGAGGCGGCTGGACTTCAAATCCAGTTGGGGCCGCCAGCGGTCCCGGGCAGGTTCGACTCCTGTGATCTTCCGCCAGTTTACCTCTTCTGAACTCTCCCAATGTCAATAAATCTCTTCTAATCCCTTGTATATCAGTATTTATTTGTATCCTGAGGTCAACCTACTTCACCCCGTATCAAGTTTCTTTTGGGGGTACTTTAGGGGGTGTTATTTCCTATTGAAATACAAGCACCCCCATAATAGGAAAAATGTGATACATAACAACGGCTTTTAACAATATCTTTGTTATACAAGGGGTGTATTGGGGGTATCAGGTTAGTTACTGGCAGAAATCCCCCTCAGGAACATGAATTCATCAAAAGCCGGAGGATGTCATGGCATTAACGATATCAAAGTGAAAACCGCAAAACCCAAAGACAAACCCTATAAGCTTGCTGATGGCGGCGGTATGTATCTACTGATTAACACTAATGGTTCTAAATACTGGCGCATGAAGTACCGCTTTGCTGGTAAAGAAAAGATGCTTTCTATTGGCGTATACCCCGATGTAACGCTAGCCGATGCTCGCGAGAAACGCAGTGAAGCCAGGAAACTCCTCGCTGCTGGAGGCGATCCAGGGGAGGCAAAAAAGGAAGAAAAAATCGCGCAGCAAATGAGTCTGAAAAATACGTTCGAGGCTATTGCTCGCGAATGGCACCAGTTAAAAGCTGATCGGTGGTCATTACGCTATCGTGATGAAATCATTGATACCTTTGAAAAAGACATTTTTCCCTACATTGGCAAGCGCCCTATTGCCGAAATCAAACCAATGAAGTTACTGGAAGCACTGCGTAAAATGGAAAAACGTGGAGCTCTGGAGAAAATGCGCAAGGTCCGCCAGCGCTGTGGTGAGGTGTTCCGCTATGCAATTGTTACTGGCCGGGCAGACTATAACCCAGCCCCCGATCTTGCCAGTGCTTTAGCTACACCGAAAAAAGTACATTTTCCCTTTCTTACTGCTAATGAACTTCCCCACTTCCTCAACGATCTGGCGGGTTATACCGGAAGTATAATCACTAAGACAGCTACTCAGATCATTATGTTAACCGGCGTACGAACACAAGAACTGCGTTTTGCACGCTGGGAAGATATCGATTTTGAGACAAAATTGTGGGAGATCCCGGCAGAAGTAATGAAGATGAAGCGACCTCATATTGTGCCGCTCTCTGAGCAGGTCATTATGCTATTTAAGCAGCTTGAACCAATCTCAAAACATCATCCCCTAGTCTTTATCGGTAGAAATGATCCCCGCAAACCAATTAGTAAGGAAAGCATTAACCAAGTAATTGAATTACTTGGATATAAGGGAAGACTCACAGGGCACGGTTTCAGACACACCATGAGTACAATTCTGCATGAACAAGGCTTTAATTCCGCCTGGATTGAAATGCAGTTAGCTCATGTGGATAAAAATTCCATCAGGGGTACCTATAATCATGCCCTGTATCTCGATGGCCGCCGTGAAATGATGCAATGGTACGCTGATTACATTGATTCACTCTCCAGCCGGGAAAGTTAAGTCAGAAATACTTTTCCCTGATGTTTTCCTCAATTAAGTATTTTATCCTCTGGCCTACAAGGCTGGAGGATTTTTGTTATTATATTATTTTTTTGCGTCTTCAAACTTATTACAAAAACATAATTAAAAACAAATTGACATTTTTAAATTGGCAATTACAAAATACAGCCTTGCAGTTATTTCGATACCTTTAGCAAAGGAATAGTTGATTCAGATATAATTTAGCATTTCAATCATCTGACATCATTATAAAAAATGAGATTCACATAAAGATAAAATTATTGTTCTCAAGGAAAGCATGAAGGGGCTTCGTAAGCAATATTCATTCGGTGCCAAGACAGGACTTGATACACAGAATCTCAACTTTTATGCTCTCAGACTATATCACCACATGTTTTACAGGCTCAGAAAATGAACGATAGATTATGCTTTGAAGTGCACGATAACAAGGGTTATTTCGTATTTCCGGATACCTGGTTTGGCCCATTGCTGGGGGAGTTTGAAGAAGTGCTTGATGCATACGACGCTGATGAAATCAGCGAGACGAGTTACATCAACAAACTCCGACGCCTTGCTCAACGGGAGCCGGACTTTATTGATATACACGCTCATCTGGCATATGCATTTCTGGAACAGAATGCCCCGCGTAAGGCACTGAACGCCGCTCTTAAAGGACTGGCGGCAGGTAATCGTATCATCCCGGAAAGTTTCTGTGGTGAAATAATCTGGATGCATCCCGAAAACCGGCCTTATCTGCGCGCGCTTTATGCAGCAATTCTCGCAAATGTGCACTTACAGCGCCATCAGGATGCGGTTATGCTCACTGATAAAATACTGGCATACAATCCTGAAGATAATCAGGGGGCTCGCTGGTTGTTGGGTTCAGAGCTGTTACGCACCGGCGATCATGAGCGAGCCTTCAGTGTACTGAAAGAGCATGCTGATGAATTTTCACCTTACTGGTATGAACTCGGTCTCCTGCATTTTCTGAACGGGGAACATGTTAAGGCCGCCACAGCTTTTCGCCATGGCTTTGCCACAAACACTTACATCGCAGAAATGCTGTGCGGAAATCTGCATCCATTTCCACTTGCTGTGTGGCATGACTTCTCCGGCTCTCTGGATACGGCAGAAGATTACTATGCAACATACTCACCATTATGGGGACAATATCCGGAAGCATTGCTGTTTGTAAACTGGCTCTATAACCATTCCTCCGTGCTGCATGAACGATCAGAAATCATTAAATGCGCCGAAATGCTGATTCAGGAAGATGATTTCGAAATATGCGAAAGTATTTTAAGACAGCAGGAGCACCTGTGGAAAAGAATTGACAAGACACTTTCTGAGGAAATTGTACAGAAATGCAGAAATATGAACGGTGAATATATCTGGCCCTGGATATTGCCCTTTTCCGCAGCAGGGATGAAACATTCAAGCATCCAGTATCAGTAGATATTGCATTAGTGTAACTTTAAAACAAGTAATAATTTATTATCCAATAATAACACTGTGTTCCTTCCCCAGGTGATTACCCTGGGGTTATTTTCTGAAAGTTTCCTTTGCAAAAGGATAGCGTTGTAAATTACTTTAACGAATTACTCCATGAACTCATTAAAGTTCTTTCGTAATACTTTATCGTCAAACACGTTATAGCTGGCATCAAAAACCACAGATTTACCCTGCCAGCGGGTAATCCCCTCCTCTGGCGTTTTCGGTTGAACTGGTATCCCCGTCCAACACAGGCAGCCATTATAAACAGTAAAAAATTGTATTCGCTGTTATGAAATCAATAGTCCTGACGTACTGTTGAATGTGCTTGTGTTCTGAACCTCGTACAACCAGTACATTTGATATCGAATTATAAACAAAACATTGCATCCAACTTTTTTAATATGGACAATAGTTGTCCATACGGTGGTTTTATATTCGATAAATCAATGGATTTCATTGAGTCACAGGACTGGTAATGGATGAAAATGCTTTAAGGTTTGCCTCATACTGGCGCAACTCGCTTGCAGATGCTGAGTCAGGAAAGGGCTGTTTTGAACGGAAAGACGCCCAAAATTTCACTCACTGGCATGGGATAGCGGCGGGACGTCTTGACGAAGCGATTGTCAATAAATTTTTTAAGGGAGAAAAAGACGATGTCGAAACTGTCAATGTCATCTTACGCCCAAAAGTTTATTTCCGGTTACTGCAGCATGGTAAGGACCGTTCCGCAGGCACGCCTGATATTGTTACACCGATAGTGACGCCAGCCTTGCTAAGCCGTGAGGGTTTTTTATATCCGACGCCAGCGACCTCCATTCCCAGAGACCTGCTTGAACCTTTGCCAAAAGGAGCATTTTCGATTGGTGAGATTGGGCAGTATGACAAATACAAGACGACCCATACTGATCCTACCCACGTAATGTGGACACGGCCCTAAGCGAGATTATGGTTTTCAAATTGTTCCGGGCTGAGACCGCCACAGGCACTGTGACGACGCCAGCGATTGTAATCACACTCGATATAATTAAACACCGTTGCCCGCATTATTTCCCGGCTGCTAAAGCGTTCCCCGTGGATACATTCCACCTTCAGCGAATGAAAGAAGCTTTCCACACAGGCATTGTCATAACAGTAGCCTTTCGCACTCATACTGCCACGCAGGTTGTGTCGCTTCAGCATTGCCTGATAATCCCCTGAACAGTATTGACCACCACGGTCCGTATGAACAATGACGCTTTCCGGGCGTCTTCTCCGCCACAACGCCATTTGCAGTGCATCACAGGCCAGTTGTGCTGTCATTCGCGGTGACATCGACCAGCCAATGACGGCGCGTGACCACAGGTCGATGACTACTGCGAGATACAACCAGCCCTCATCGGTACGCAAGTACGTGATGTCACCCGCCCACTTCTGGTTTCGGGCCACTGGCGCTGAAGTCCTGCTCCAGCAGATTCTCCAATACGGGCAGGCCATGTGCACGGTAGCTGACCGGGCTGAACTTCCGGCTGGCTTTCGCCCGCAGCCCCTGACGACGCAGGCTGGCGGCAATGGTTTTAATATTGAACTCCGGCAGTTCGTCAGCAAGGCGGGGAGCACCGTATCGCTGCTTTGCCTCAAAGAATGCCTTATGGACAGCGGCATCGCAGGTGAGCCGAAACTGTTGGCGCAGGCTCATCTGGTGACGACGCCTGAGCCAGACATACCAGCCGCTGCGGGCAACCCGAAGTACACGACACATCGCTTTGATGCTGAACTCTGCCCGATGATTTTCGATAAAGACATACTTCATTTCAGGCGCTTCGCGAAGTATGTCGCGGCCTTTTGGAGGATGGACAGTTCCTCAGCCTGCTCCGCCAGTTGTCGTTTAAGGCGGACATTTTCAGCGGCCAGTTCGCTTTCGCGCTCTGACGAACTCATTTGTTGCTGCTGTTTACTGCGCCAGGCATAAAGCTGAGATTCATACAGGCTGAGTTCACGGGCTGCGGCGGCCACACCGATGCGTTCAGCGAGTTTCAGGGCTTCGTTACGAAATTCAGGCGTATGTTGTTTACGGGGCTTCTTGCTGATTGATACTGGTTTTGTCATGAGTCACCTCTGGTTGAGAGTTTACTCACTTAGTCCTGTGTCCACTATTGGTGGGTAAGATCACCCTCCATTAAAACTAAAACGGGCGCTTTCTGATATATCATCTGTAAGCGCAGTAATACCATTAGTAGCACCTCGCGCATTGATTATTGAATATTATAACTGGAATGTTATATTTCTTGTTATGATGCTGTTCAGTATTATAATAATGTTATTATCACCAAAGATAACTCATGCAAATGAGAAAGTAATATGTCAAAACAGTGCATCCTTTGTGACCAAAGAGTTTATCTGCGGCACTATACTTGTCTCATTAATACTCAGTTCTCTATTTTGCTACATATCAATATCACCATCAATTTTCATGCATACTTATGGCCTGAGTACTTTTAGTTACTCAATTATTTTCTCCTTCTCAGTTTTATTTTTCATAATCGGAAATCAATTATCAAAGATTGAAAAATTATCCAACCTATGGTTTTTATTACCCAATAGCCAATTTTATCGCATTACAAATAAATGGTTCAAAAACAGGATTTGCCGCATCTATTACAGGTTTTACTCAAACAATAAGCGCTGGTACAATCAGTTTCCTGTCAGTAACCGTAAGCGACAACGGTGTTGGTCCCGGAACTACTTTAGGTCTTGGTTCACTAATAACTTCATTACTGTCAATAGCCGTAATCGCCATTGCAGGAAATAATAAAAAGTAAGTGTACTCTGACTGCGTATGTATCTACTTGAACCGCCCCGGTTTTCCTGGAGAGTGTTTTATCTGTGAACTCAGGCTGCCAGATCATCGTTTCCGATGGAAGCATAATAAGCTTTTTCT
>NZ_JBDYCV010000044.1:0-33337 GCF_040495915.1 Shigella sp. FJ200513
ATCTGATGGAAATGGAAGCCACGCAAGCACCTTAAAATCACCATCATACACTAAATCAGTAAGTTGGCAGCATTACCAATGGATAGTTATATCGCGATTACACTGTTTGGCTGTTTTTTTGTGCTGGTCTTTATTGGTGTGCCCATTTCGTTCTCAATCGGTATTGCCACTGTAGCTTCAATGCTTTTGATGTTTCCCTGGGATATCGCGGCAATCACTGTTTCGCAACGACTGGCTAATGGACTGGATAACTTTGCCCTGTTGGCAATCCCCTTTTTCATCTTTGCCGGAACACTGATGAACAGCGGCGGTATTGCGATACGTTTGATTAACCTCGCCCAGGTAATGGTTGGCCGCGTTCCTGGTTCGCTTGGTCATGTGAACGTCCTGGCGAATATGATGTTTGGTTCCATTTCTGGTTCAGCCGTTGCGGCAGCTGCTGCCGTTGGTGGCACACTGAATCCCATTCAGACCAAAGAAGGTTATGATCCGGCATTTTCTACCGCTGTAAACGTCTCATCTTGTATTACTGGATTACTGATACCGCCCTCAAACGTGTTAATTGTGTTTTCCCTGACAGCTGGCGGCGTTTCTGTAGCATCGCTGTTTATGGCGGGATATTTGCCAGGGATCTTAATGGGTCTTGCGGTAATGATAGTCTGCGGCATTATTGCTAAACGCCGTGGCTACCCGCTTTCAGAAAGAGCAACCTTTGCTCAGGCCTGTAAAGCGTTTCTGGATGCCTTACCAAGTTTGCTTCTGGTGTTCATTGTGATGGGCGGCATTCTGGGCGGCATTTTTACCGCAACTGAAGCGTCAGCAATTGCCGTTGTCTACACATTTATTCTCTCGGTGCTGATTTACCGGGAAGTAAAATGGCGCCATTTACCCAAACTGATTCTGGAGTCGGTTGTTACCACTTCGATTGTATTACTGTTGATCGGTTTTTCCGTGGGCATGTCCTGGGCAATGACTAATGCTGATATTCCTTATATGATCAGCGACGCATTGATGGGGATTTCTGATAACCCACTGATCATATTGCTGCTGATTAATATCGTCTTATTAATTGTCGGCATCTTTATGGACATGACACCGGCTGTACTAATCTTTACACCGATCTTCTTGCCGATTGCACAAGAGCTGGGAATGGACCCAGTACATTTCGGTATTATGATGGTGGCCAACCTTTGTATTGGGCTGTTAACACCGCCGGTGGGTAGTGCGCTATTTGTTGGTTGTTCTATCTCGGGTGTGAAGATTCAACATTTAATCAAACCATTGCTGCTATTTTATGCTGCATTGCTAGTAGCGTTGATGATGATCACTTACATTCCGCAAATATCCTTGTTCATTCCACAGCTACTAGGGCTAATGTAAAAAATAATTTGCCGGATAACTTTTTATATTATCCGGCAAAGGCACTTAACATGAGTTACTTAATCACCCCATTGCGCCGCAGTTGTTCGGTATCTTTTTTCTAGCGTTCATTAGCTTGGTTGATATCGTCAATTTTCATCAAAATCGCGACTTTTTTACTGTTTATTTCTGAAACTTTCATCGTTAACGGATATTGCCCTTTTTCGAGCGTTACCCAGTCATCCTGCAATTTACGGCTGAGTTTTTGTGATTGCAGAAAAGTCTGTCGCCGTTGTTCGTTGATATCGAAATCTCGTTTCTGCTGAATCGGCACTTCATAACACTCTTCACTCTGTTTATGACATGCCGCAATCGCCGGTTGATAAACCTCTTTGTCATATTTAACCGCGAACGCCTCGCTATCGTTCTGTTTATTAAACTCATCACGCTGTTGGTGAATTTTTTTAAAGGCTTCTTCGCGGGTCATTTGCTTACCGTTTGCATCTTTTCCCCAATATGCATCCGCTGCTTTCTGCGCCGCCACCATTTGCTTATCAAGCGCTTTCACTTCCTTTTCCAGCGCAGGAATCGAGTTCTTCTGGGTATTCAACGCAGATTCAAGCTGACTAAAGCGATAATTGAAATCTTCGCTATTCACGATCAGATATTTATTATTCGTTTTGATATCGTCGACCACCCGCCCACGATCGCTGGCTGCCGCCTGAAAAGAGTAAAAGTTCACCGACCAGCCAGACGCGGGCGTTCCTTTACTGGTTAACATCGCCGAGAATTTTACCGGTTTATCTTTCGTCCAGGTCTGTTCGAGCAGTTCGTAATCTGCCAACTGACCGACCCAGGTATAGAGATCGTCACTGGAAGAGACATCGCCTTCCGCTGACCAGGTGGCCTGATTACCCTTAGCATCAAGATTTTTTAAGCTGATGGCATCAAGCTTGAGAATGCCGTGATACTGCTTTTTGAATTGATCTTTTAAGATATTTTCAGTTGGCGGTTCGCCATCTGCCCAGGCATTACCAGTCATCAACATAAGCAGCGCCGTGCCAACAATCCATTGCTTTTTCACCCGAAAACCCTCGCGCGGAATAATTTATTCCGGTGATTATCATTAGGGTAATGAAAATTGGCAATGGACGTAAGTCTGAAGTGAAAAAGCCCCGGCACGATGCCGGGACGAGGTGATTAGTACTGATTGAAAATCTGCTGGATCTGCTGCGGATCTTTGGTTTGCGTCAGAGCCAGCTGCAGCAGGACGCGCGCTTTTTGCGGGTTCAGCGTGCCAGAGGCGACGAAGCCGTATTTCGCATCATCCACTTCAGCATCCTGAGTGGTAGCACCCGTCGGTACGCGGGAAGAACGCACTACTGCAGTGCCGTTTTTCGCGGCGGTTGCCAGGGTGTCGAACACGGATTTATACAGGTTACCATTACCCACACCAGCGCTAACGATGCCATCATAGCCCGCATCTACCAGTGCTTTAGCCGGAAGATCGGATGCGTTAGCGTAGTTATAAACGATGCCGACTTTCGGCAGCTCATTCAGCTTAGAGACATCGAATGGCGTATCGCTGGTGTGCTTACGTGCCGGGGTACGTTGGTAATCAATCTTACCGTTGTGAATGTATCCCAGAGGACCGTAGTTAACAGACTTGAAGGTCGCTACGTCGGTGGTGTTGGTTTTGGTGACATCGCGACCGTCCAGTACGGTGTCGTTCATCACCACCAGCACGCCACGATTAGCGGAGGCTTTATCAGCTGCGGTCACTACCGCGTTATACAGGTTGAATGGACCGTCTGCGCTCATGGACGTGGACGGGCGCATTGCGCCGACCATCACCACCGGTTTGTCGCATTTCACCGTCAGGTCGAGGAAGTAAGCAGTTTCTTCCATCGTGTCGGTACCGTGGGTAATGACGAAGCCGTCGGTTTTATCGCAGTCGGCGTTAATTTTTTTCGCCAGTGTCAGCCAGACATTATCGTTCATGTCCTGGGAGCCGATATTCACTACCTGCTCGCCTTTAACGTTCGCAATGTCTTTTAGTTGCGGCACCGCATTAACCAGATTTTCTACGCCAACTTTACCCGCTGTGTAGTTAGATTTGGTTGCGGAGTCACCACCACCGGCAATGGTCCCGCCGGTTGCTAAAATGGTGATATTGGGTAATGCCAATGCTGCACCACTAAAACCCATAACCAGTGCGGCAAGTGCCGTCTTTTTGAAAAACTCCATTTCATTCCTCCAGTTACGTGGACGCTACGCATTATCCCTTAGCTTTGCATGGGAAATTTGACGTTAAACAATTTACAACGTGAATATATTTTGGAGATCTACAAAGTTAGAGGCAGGTAACAAAACGAAGAATTAAACGGCATAAAAAAGTATTATGCCGTCTTAAAATAGAGGATTATTTTAAATTCCCGACCAGGGCTTTGCGGCTATCTTCCAGAGTCACAACGCGGCTACAAACATCTTTGCCAAACTGCTGGAAATCTTTTTCCTGCTTTTTCCACTCGGTTTGGATTGAGGATTGCAGACCGCCCAAGCTTCCCAGCACATTCTGTAATGGGTTACCGCCGCTTTTCAGCACCGCTTTCGCGCCCATTTCATTAATGCTGTCCTGTAAAATTCCGCCCATTGCCTGATTCACTAGTTGCTGGCCTTCGGCGCGAACCTGATCAATGGCTTTATAGTGGAACGTCAGGCCATCGCTGCGCGTTTCGATAATGCGATTCATCTGCTCTTTAAGCTGCGCATCAAGTTTGGTCAGACGGCTGCGCATTTTGCTGCTGTCGCCCATCTCCTGAACGATAATTTTATCCAGCGCAATACGGGCTTTCTCGACGCGGCTTTTCGCGCCTTCATCAATCCACGGCAGCGTGCTACGTAGTTCAGCCTGATAATCCTTCGCCTGCTCGCGCTGGGCGGCATTCAGGGAATATTGCTTACCGTTATACATCACGTTGCCGTCTGGCGTGATCACCAGATTGCCGTTTTCGCCCTTCACCTGCACGGTTTGCGGGCTGACAATCACATCGTCACGCGGCGTGACGCTGCACTGGTAGTCGGCGTGAGCGGTCATTGCCGTCACTGAAAGTGCTGCCGCCAGCAGCATTTTGCGCATCATAGTCTTCCCTCAAGAACAAATCAGGCCAGCATATGCTGGCCCCAGATTGATAACAAAGTACGCGTTTTCCATGCCGGATGCGGCGTAAACGCCTTATCCCGCCTACTCGATCGTGCATCTCTGTAGGCCTGATAAGCGTAGCGCATCAGGCAGTTTTGCATTTGTCATCGCCCGTATGCTTTCTTAGTCCCACCAAACGTCGAAAAGTTCGCTGGTGCGTACCTCATCCAGTTTGCACTCTTCCAGCCACTTACGCACAATCGCCTGATGTTCTTCGGTGCATTTGCCGATTTCCTGCATGCAGATCAGACCTTCCCAGGCCAGATAACCGCTGCCGTCAAAGGCCAGTTTGTTCGGTTCGATAACCTCGTTAATAAAGTCATCAACGATTTTATCAATCTGTTCTTCCGATGTACCTTCCGGGAATCGCCATGCCACCGAAAATCCTAATTCCTGGAATTCGTCGATGTGCATTTTTTTACGCAGACGACGGCTACGGTTCTTTGCCATTATTTCACCCTCTCGAACATTAAGTCCCATACTCCGTGACCAAGACGATGACCACGTTGTTCAAATTTCGTCACCGGACGTGATGCCGGACGCGGTACGTAATCATTGCTCTCTGACAGGTTTTTATAACCGTCAATAGAAGACATCACTTCAAGCATATGTTCCGCATAAGGTTCCCAGTCGGTCGCCATATGGAATACGCCCCCCAGCTGCAGTTTGCTTTTTACCAGTTCGGCAAACGGCACCTGAACGATACGGCGTTTATTATGGCGCGCTTTGTGCCACGGGTCAGGGAAAAAGAGCTGCACCATGCGCAATGAATTGTCAGGAATCATTTTATGCAGCACTTCAACCGCATCGTGACACATCACGCGCAGGTTGCTTAAACCTTCTTCATGCGCAGAAGCCAGGCACGCACCAACGCCCGGTGAATGCACTTCAATGCCGAGGAAGTCCTGCTCGGGGCGATCTTTAGCCATTGCCACCAGCGACGCCCCCATGCCAAAACCAATCTCAAGCGTCACCGGCGCTTCACGGCCAAAAAGCGCGGGGAAATCCAGCATATCTTCACTGAACTCAACGCCCATCACCGGCCAGTAGTTTTCCAGCGCATGTTCCTGGCCTTTGGTCAGTCGCCCCTGGCGGCGCACAAAACTACGGATACGGCGCAGTGGGCGGCCGTTTTCATCAAATTCCGGTGAAATGACGTCGTTTTTCATAAAGATTTAGTCGCTTGTGAAAGTGTTCTGAAAACGGGCATTATCCAAAGTTAGTTGCCGGATGCAAGCATGATAAGGCCGTGGCTGCGGAAAGTTCCGGTTTACACCCTGCCGTCGCTGTGCTGCAATCTTGCCCCCAACAACAGTGAAGTCGGTGACCATGCAAGCGTCGCAATTTTCAGCCCAGGTTCTGGACTGGTACGATAAATACGGGCGGAAAACGCTGCCCTGGCAAATTGACAAGACGCCCTACAAAGTATGGCTCTCAGAAGTGATGTTGCAACAAACTCAGGTTGCGACCGTTATCCCCTATTTTGAACGCTTTATGGCGCACTTCCCGACGGTGACCGATCTCGCCAATGCGCCGCTCGACGAAGTTCTCCACTTGTGGACCGGGCTTGGCTATTACGCCCGCGCGCGCAACCTGCATAAAGCGGCACAACAAGTGGCGACCTTACACGGTGGTAAATTCCCGGAAACCTTTGAAGAAGTCGCGGCGTTACCGGGCGTCGGGCGTTCCACCGCAGGCGCGATTCTCTCGCTTTCTCTGGGTAAGCACTTTCCGATTCTCGACGGTAACGTCAAACGCGTGCTGGCGCGCTGCTATGCTGTAAGCGGCTGGCCTGGGAAAAAAGAGGTCGAGAATAAACTATGGAGTTTGAGCGAGCAGGTGACGCCCGCGGTCGGCGTGGAACGGTTTAATCAGGCGATGATGGATTTGGGCGCGATGATTTGCACGCGTTCGAAGCCGAAATGTTCGCTCTGTCCGCTACAAAACGGATGTATTGCCGCCACCAACAATAGCTGGTCGCTTTATCCGGGCAAAAAACCGAAACAGACGCTGCCGGAGCGCACCGGCTACTTTCTCCTGTTACAGCACGAAGATGAAGTATTGCTGGCGCAGCGTCCGCCGAGCGGATTGTGGGGCGGTTTATACTGTTTCCCGCAGTTTGCCGACGAAGAAAGTTTGCGGCATTGGCTGGCACAACGGCAGATTGCTGCCGATAACCTGACGCAACTGACCGCGTTTCGCCATACCTTCAGCCATTTCCACTTAGATATTGTGCCTATGTGGCTTCCCGTGTCGTCATTCACCGGCTGCATGGATGAAGGCAATGCGCTCTGGTATAACTTAGCGCAACCGCCGTCAGTTGGCCTGGCGGCTCCCGTGGAGCGTTTGTTACAGCAGTTACGCACTGGCGCGCCGGTTTAGCGCGTGAGTCGATAAAGAGGATGATTTATGAGCAGAACGATTTTTTGTACTTTCCTGCAACGTGAAGCAGAAGGTCAGGATTTTCAGCTGTACCCCGGCGAGCTGGGAAAACGCATCTATAACGAGATCTCCAAAGAAGCCTGGGCGCAGTGGCAGCACAAACAAACCATGCTGATTAATGAAAAGAAACTCAACATGATGAATGCCGAGCACCGCAAGCTGCTGGAGCAGGAGATGGTCAACTTCCTGTTCGAGGGTAAAGAGGTGCATATCGAGGGCTATACGCCGGAAGATAAAAAATAAAAACAGTGCCGGAGCACGCCTCCGGCAGCTTGCATAAAAACAAACACAACACGCACCCGGAATGATGAAAAAATATCTCGCGCTGGCTTTGATTGCGCCGTTGCTCATCTCCTGTTCGACGACCAAAAAAGGCGATACCTATAACGAAGCCTGGGTCAAAGATACCAACGGTTTTGATATTCTGATGGGGCAATTTGCCCACAATATTGAGAACATCTGGGGCTTCAAAGAGGTGGTGATCGCCGGTCCTAAGGACTACGTGAAATACACCGATCAATATCAGACCCGCAGCCACATCAACTTCGATGACGGTACGATTACTATCGAAACCATCGCCGGGACAGAACCTGCCGCGCATTTGCGCCGGGCAATTATCAAAACGTTGCTGATGGGTGACGATCCGAGTTCGGTCGATCTCTATTCCGACGTTGATGATATTACAATTTCGAAAGAACCTTTCCTTTACGGTCAGGTGGTGGACAACACCGGGCAGCCGATTCGCTGGGAAGGTCGCGCAAGCAACTTCGCGGATTATCTGCTGAAAAACCGTCTGAAAAGCCGCAGCAACGGGCTACGTATCATCTACAGCGTCACCATTAACATGGTGCCGAACCACCTTGATAAACGTGCGCACAAATATCTCGGCATGGTCCGCCAGGCGTCACGGAAATATGGCGTTGATGAGTCGCTGATTCTGGCAATTATGCAGACTGAATCTTCCTTTAACCCGTATGCGGTCAGCCGTTCCGATGCGCTGGGATTAATGCAGGTGGTACAAAATACTGCCGGGAAAGATGTGTTCCGCTCGCAGGGGAAATCCGGCACGCCGAGCCGCAGTTTCTTGTTTGATCCTGCCAGCAATATTGATACCGGCACCGCGTATCTGGCGATGCTGAACAATGTTTATCTCGGCGGAATTGATAACCCAACATCGCGGCGTTATGCCGTCATCACCGCCTATAACGGCGGCGCAGGCAGCGTGCTGCGAGTCTTTTCGAATGATAAGATTCAGGCTGCCAATATTATTAACACCATGACGCCGGGCGATGTTTATCAGACGCTGACGACCCGCCATCCCTCTGCGGAATCTCGCCGTTATCTTTATAAAGTGAATACCGCGCAAAAATCCTACCGCCGCCGATAATTCCATTAACCGCCCCTGACGATGCTCAGGGGCAAAAATGTTATCCACATCACAATTTCGTTTTGCAAATTGGGAATGTTTGCAATTATTTGCCACAGGTAACAAAAAACCAGTCCGCGAAGTTGATAGAATCCCATCATCTCGCACGGTCAAATGTGCTTTTTCAAACACTCATCCGCATCACGATGTGAGGAAATTAACATGAATCTTAAGCTGCAGCTGAAAATCCTCTCTTTTCTGCAGTTCTGTCTGTGGGGAAGTTGGCTGACGACCCTCGGCTCCTATATGTTTGTTACCCTGAAGTTTGACGGTGCTTCTATTGGCGCAGTTTATAGCTCACTGGGTATCGCCGCGGTATTTATGCCTGCGCTGCTGGGGATTGTGGCCGACAAATGGTTAAGTGCGAAATGGGTATATGCCATTTGCCACACCATTGGCGCTATCACGCTGTTCATGGCGGCACAGGTCACGACGCCGGAAGCGATGTTCCTTGTGATATTGATTAACTCGTTTGCTTATATGCCAACGCTTGGGTTAATCAACACCATCTCTTACTATCGCCTGCAAAATGCCGGGATGGATATCGTTACTGACTTCCCGCCAATCCGTATCTGGGGCACCATCGGCTTTATCATGGCAATGTGGGTGGTGAGCCTGTCTGGCTTCGAATTAAGCCACATGCAGCTGTATATTGGCGCAGCACTTTCCGCCATTCTGGTTCTGTTTACCCTGACTCTGCCGCATATTCCGGTTGCTAAACAGCAAGCGAATCAGAGCTGGACAACCCTGCTGGGCCTCGATGCATTCGCGCTGTTTAAAAACAAGCGTATGGCAATCTTCTTCATCTTCTCAATGCTGCTGGGCGCGGAACTGCAGATTACCAACATGTTCGGTAATACCTTCCTGCACAGCTTCGACAAAGATCCGATGTTTGCCAGCAGCTTCATCGTGCAGCATGCGTCAATCATCATGTCGATTTCGCAGATCTCTGAAACCCTGTTCATTCTGACCATCCCGTTCTTCTTAAGCCGCTACGGTATTAAGAACGTAATGATGATCAGTATTGTGGCGTGGATCCTGCGTTTTGCGCTGTTTGCTTACGGCGACCCGACTCCGTTCGGTACTGTACTGCTGGTACTGTCGATGATCGTTTACGGTTGCGCATTCGACTTCTTCAACATCTCTGGTTCGGTGTTTGTCGAAAAAGAAGTTAGCCCGGCAATTCGCGCCAGTGCACAAGGGATGTTCCTGATGATGACTAACGGCTTCGGCTGTATCCTCGGCGGCATCGTGAGCGGTAAAGTTGTTGAGATGTACACCCAAAACGGCATTACCGACTGGCAGACCGTATGGTTGATTTTCGCTGGTTATTCCGTGGTTCTGGCCTTCGCGTTCATGGCGATGTTCAAATATAAACACGTTCGTGTCCCGACAGGCACACAGACGGTTAGCCACTAATTACGCAAAGAAAAACGGGTCGCCAGAAGGTGACCCGTTTTTTTATTCTTACTTCAACACATAACCGTACAATCGTTTCATGCCATCCGCATCGGTTTCGCTATAGACACCTTGCAACTCCGGCGAAAATCCCGGCAACAAATTCACGCCTTCTTCCAGCGCAAGGAAATAACGTTGAACCGCCCCACCCCAGACTTCCCCGGGTACCACGCAAAGCACGCCAGGTGGATAAGGCAACGCCCCTTCTGCCGCAATTCGCCCTTCGGCATCACGAATCCGCACCAACTCCACTTCACCGCGAATATAAGCGCTATGCGCATCCTGGGGGTTCATCACCACTGACGGGAAACTCTGCTGGCGGAACATCGCTTTTTGTAGGTCTTTGACGTCGAAACTGACATACAGATCGTGCATCTCCTGACACAACTGGCGCAGGGTGTAGTCGCGATAGCGCACCGGATATTTGTTATAAACGCTCGGCAACACCTCAGCCAGCGACGAGTCATCCTCAATATGCTGTTCAAATTGCGCCAGCATCGCCACCAGTTGTGCCAGCTTCTCGTGGCTTTCCGCCGGAGTTAATAAGAACAGAATGGAGTTGAGATCGCACTTCTCCGGCACAATGCCGTTCTCACGCAGATAGTGCGCCAGAATCGTCGCCGGAACGCCAAAGTCGCTATATTCGCCGGTTTCGGCATTGATACCTGGTGTAGTGAGTAACAGCTTGCACGGATCAACAAAATACTGATCCGCGGCATATCCTTCAAAGCCGTGCCACTTCGCCCCCGGCTCAAAACTGAAAAAACGGCGGTCGCTGGCTAACACTGATGTCGGATAATCCTGCCACAATTTGCCATCAACAACGGGCGGGATAAACGGGCGGAACAGCTTACAGCGCGCAAGAATAGCCTTGCGCGACTCAATACCCAACTCAACGCACTCAGCCCACAGCCGACGCCCACTCTCCCCTTCATGAATTTTGGCGTTAACATCCAGTGCAGCAAACAGCGGATAGAAAGGGCTGGTAGAAGCATGGAGCATAAAGGCGTTATTCAACCGCTTATGCGGGCAAAAACGCGCCTGTCCGCGGATATGGTTATCTTTTTTATGGATCTGCGACGTCTGTGAGAATCCAGCCTGCTGTTTGTGCACCAACTGGGTCACAAAAATCCCCGGATCGTTTTCGTTAAGTTCTAACAGCAGCGGCGAGCTATCCGCCATCATCGAGATAAACTGTTCGTAACCGACCCACGCGGAATCAAACAGAATGTAATCACACAGATGCCCAATGGTATCGATCACCTGACGGGCGTTATAGACAGTGCCGTCATAGGTTCCCAGCTGAATAATCGTCAGGCGAAACGGGCGCGGCAGGTCGGCTTTTTCTGGCGCAACGTCGCGAATTTGCTGGCGCAGATACTCTTCATTAAAACAGTGCGCATCAATACCGCCAATGAAACCAAACGGGTTACGTGAAGCTTCCAGATAGACCGGCGTCGTCCCCGCCTGAATCAGCGCGCCGTGATGATTCGACTTATGGTTGTTACGGTCGAAGAGCACCAGATCGCCACGCGTTAACAGCGCATTCGTCACCACTTTATTCGCTGCCGATGTGCCGTTCAGCACAAAATAGGTTTTATCGGCATGAAAGACTTTGGCTGCGAATTTCTGCGCATCTTTCGCCGATCCTTCATGAATAAGCAGATCGCCCAATTTTACGTCAGCGTTACACATATCGGCGCGAAAGACGTTCTCACCAAAGAAATCGTAAAAATGGCGTCCGGCAGGATGCTTTTTAAAGAACGCACCATGTTGATGTCCAGGGCAAGCAAAGGTGCTGTTGCCCATCTCAACGTACTGCGTCAGCGTGTCATAAAACGGTGGCAGCAAATTCTCTTCATACTGACAGGCTGCGGATTCCAGCTCCAGCCACTGCTGCTCGTTGCCGTTGATTACCGCCGTAACGCCCGCAGGTAATTCAACAGCATGTTCGGAATACAAAAACACCGGTAGATGAAAACCGGTGCGCTTAAGCAACGCAAGAATGCCACTGCGACTATCCGCAGCGGTAATGACGACTGCCGCGACGTCCGTAAAATCAGTATCTCCCAACGCCACCACGCGGCGATGAGAAGAAAGTCGGGATACCAGTTCACTACTGGCGGCAATATTCATTGATTTCATAAGCGCAAACCCGTTTCGGGGAAGTAAGAATACCGGACAAGGTGGAAAACCCTGCCCCATGAGATATGGGTCAAACTGGTCACCAGCTCCGACCGCCAGACATCAGTAAAAGCAGAAACGCTCTGATTTTACTGTTGTCCTGCAGTGAGCGTGCGTTAACTTCACCGCATGAGCAGTAACATAGAAAGGGAAACGTTTCGCGCGAAACGGCGATAAGCGAGAGAATGTAAGGAGATGGCGTGCATCGGGCAAACTCCGTACAGAGAGGAGAAAATTCGCGCAATCATGGCACCTTTCGCTAAGGCGTGCAAGCCAGGACTTTGCGACCAGACAAGCCATCAACAAGGCAAAAAGTTCATAATAAGAAAATCAAACAATACAGCTAACAGGAACTCTTGTGGTCATCGGCCCTTTTATCAACGCTAGTGCAGTCTTACTGGGTGGCGTTCTCGGCGCACTGCTCAGCCAACGCTTACCGGAACGTATCCGCGTCTCCATGACATCTATTTTTGGTCTGGCATCGCTGGGGATTGGTATTTTACTGGTTGTGAAATGCGCCAACCTTCCAGCGATGGTTTTAGCTACGCTACTTGGCGCTCTAATTGGCGAAATTTGTTTGCTGGAGAAAGGTGTCAATACAGCAGTCGCCAAAGCACAAAATCTGTTTCGTCACTCACGTAAGAAGCCAGCGCATGAATCTTTTATTCAGAATTATGTCGCGATTATTGTCCTGTTTTGCGCCAGCGGCACCGGGATCTTCGGGGCGATGAACGAAGGGATGACCGGCGATCCGAGTATTTTAATCGCCAAGTCATTTCTTGATTTCTTTACGGCGATGATCTTCGCCTGCTCGCTGGGTATTGCGGTGTCGGTAATTAGTATCCCATTACTGATCATCCAGTTAACGCTGGCGTGGGCTGCCGCGCTGATATTACCGCTGATCACACCGTCGATGATGGCAGACTTCAGCGCCGTAGGCGGTTTATTGCTGCTGGCAACCGGATTACGCATCTGTGGCATTAAAATGTTCCCGGTGGTCAACATGCTTCCAGCACTCCTTCTGGCAATGCCGCTTTCCGCCGCCTGGACCGCCTGGTTTGCCTGACAATGCGTGCAATAGCGGCAAAGTGATGATAGATTGTGCAGTCTGCAGTAAATTGAAGAAATTTGATTGACGAGACGAGGCGAATCAGGTTTAATGCGCCCCGTTGCCCGGATAGCTCAGTCGGTAGAGCAGGGGATTGAAAATCCCCGTGTCCTTGGTTCGATTCCGAGTCCGGGCACCAAATTCATATCAACGGACCTCCACGGAGGTCCGTTTTTCGTTTCAGAACACCATGATTTAAGTGTTCTTCCTCCAAATCAATTCTACCGAACTCAACCAGATTCCCCCCACATCAACCCCATTGTGTGGGTATAATTGCGGGTATACCCCAGTTCGACAGAATTTGTACCCTCTTTAACGCATTCAGAAGGCTGAACTATGGCACTGACTGACGCAAAAATCCGGGCTGCAAAGCCCACTGACAAGGCTTATAAACTCACTGACGGGGCCGGCATGTTCCTGCTGGTTCATCCTAATGGTTCCCGTTACTGGCGTCTCCGTTATCGTATTCTGGGTAAGGAGAAGACTCTGGCACTTGGTGTGTATCCAGAAGTTTCTCTCTCCGAAGCTCGTACAAAACGGGATGAGGCCCGAAAACTGATTTCAGAGGGGATTGACCCTTGCGAACAGAAAAGAGTTAAAAAAGTTGTCCCTGATTTACAGCTCTCTTTTGAACATATTGCACGACGCTGGCATGCCAGTAATAAACAATGGGCACAATCACACAGCGATAAAGTACTCAAAAGCCTCGAGACACACGTTTTCCCCTTTATCGGCAACCGGGATATCACAACACTCAATACCCCGGACCTGCTTATCCCTGTTCGTGCTGCAGAAGCAAAACAAATTTATGAAATCGCCAGTCGTCTGCAGCAAAGAATATCTGCTGTAATGCGTTACGCCGTACAGTCTGGCATCATCAGATATAACCCGGCTCTGGATATGGCTGGTGCATTGACCACGGTAAAACGCCAGCATCGCCCTGCTCTGGAGCTTTCACGCCTGCCTGAACTTCTGTCGCGTATTGACGGTTATAAAGGCCAGCCTGTCACCCGACTGGCAGTTATGCTGAATTTACTGGTTTTTATTCGTTCCAGTGAACTCAGATATGCCCGCTGGTCGGAAATTGATATTGACAATTCCATGTGGACTATTCCAGCCGAACGCGAACCTCTGCCAGGCGTAAAATTCTCACACCGGGGATCCAAGATGCGAACACCACATCTTGTGCCACTCAGCAAACAGGTTGTAGCCATACTGGCAGAACTTCAGACATGGGCTGGTGAAAATGGTCTGATCTTTACGGGTGCACATGACCCGCGTAAACCAATCAGTGAAAATACTGTAAATAAAGCCCTGAGGGTGATGGGGTATGACACAACCCAGGAAGTCTGTGGCCATGGATTCCGGGCGATGGCGTGCAGTGCATTGATTGAATCAGGTTTGTGGTCCCGCGATGCTGTGGAACGTCAGATGAGCCATCAGGAGCGTAATGGTGTACGTGCTGCGTATATCCATAAAGCAGAACATCTGGAAGAACGGCGACTGATGTTGCAATGGTGGGCCGATTTTCTAGATGCGAACCGGGAGAAGGGTATCAGCCCGTTTGAATATGCAAAGATTAACAATCCATTAAAATAGTAAGCAGTCCGGGCAATCAGCCCGGACTGCTTTAACTAATTATTTTTCTTTGTAAATGATGACGAAGATTGATGTTTCTGACAAGTTACTCCGGCTTCCATTAAAGTCCCTTCGTCACGTTCTTCAGGCTATTTATGACTGTGATTAGCACCAGGAATATATGGTTTCCATGAGAGCAGGTAATAACCCCCGGTGTTTTCGGCTGCTCTGGTATCCCCGTCCAACACAGGTAGTTATTATAAACGGTAAAAAATGTATTCACTGTTATGAAATCAATAGTCCTGACGTACTGTTTAATGAGCTTGTGTTCTGAACCTTGTACAACCAGTTCATTTGATATCGAATTATAAACAAAACATTGCATCCAACTTTTTCAATATGGACAATAGCTGTCCATACGGTGATTTTATATTCGATAAATCAATGGATTTCATTGAGTCACAGGACTGGTAATGGATGAAAATGCTTTAGGGTTTGCCTCATACTGGCGCAACTCGCTTGCGGATGCTGAGTCAGGAAAGGGCAGTTTTAAACGGAAAGACGCCCAAAATTTCACTCACTGGCATGGGATAGCGGCGGGACGTCTTGACGAAGCGATTGTCAGTAAATTTTTTGAGGGAGAAAAAGACGATGTCGAAACGGTCGATGTCATCTTGCGCCCAAAAGTTTATTTCCGGTTACTGCAGCATGGTAAGGACCGTTCCGCAGGCGCGCCTGATATTGTTACCCCGATAGTGACGCCAGCCTTGCTAAGCCGTGAGGGTTTTTTATATCCGACGCCAGCGACCTCCATTCCCAGAGACCTGCTTGAACCTTTGCCAAAAGGAGCATTTTCGATTGGTGAGATTGGGCAGTATGACAAATACAAGACGACCCATACCACGTTCTCTATCAACTTTGATGACAGCGTTGATAAGACTGCCGAAACGGATGAAGAACGGGAAGCACGATATGCCGCCTTGCAGCAGGAGTGGCGTCAATATCTGTATGACTCAGAGAGGCTACTGAAGAGCGTTGCCGGCGACTGGATTGAAAAACCTGAGCAATATGAACTCGCTGAGCACGGTTATATTGTTAAAACGGCTCAATCTGGCGGTGCCAGTTCCCATATCCTTTCTCTTTATGATCACCTGCTTGTTTGCAATAAGGATGTGCCGCTCTTCAATCGCTTCGCCTCGCGAGAGGTTCATGCTGCAGAGTCTTTGCTGGCCCCAGGAGCAAAATTCAGCGACAGGCTTGGACACTCCGGAGATAAGTTTCCGCTGGCAAAGGCTCAGCGCGATGCCTTAAGCCATTTTCTGGATGCAAGACATGGCGATATCCTTGCTGTTAATGGCCCTCCGGGAACCGGAAAAACCACGCTGGTGCTTTCTATCATCGCCACGCAGTGGGCCAGAGCGGCTCTCGAAAAATCTGAGCCTCCGGTTATTATCGCGACTTCAACGAATAACCAGGCTGTAACGAACATTATTGAGGCATTCGGGAAAGACTTTTCGCAAGGTTCAGGTGCGATGGCCGGGCGATGGTTGCCAGAGCTGAAAAGCTTCGGTGCTTATTTTCCCTCAAGCAGTCGTAAAGCTGAGGCAGCCAAAAAATATCAAACTGAAGATTTCTTCAACCAGGTTGAGTCAAAAGAGTATGTAGAGGATGCACTGCTGTTTTATCTGGAAAAGGCTAAGGCAGCCTTTCCTGGAAAAGAGTGTTCATCCCCTGAAAAGGTCATTGAACTCTTGCATGGTCAGTTGGCAGCAAAATCTGAGCAACTGATAAGACTGAACGCAACATGGCAAACGTTAAGCCAGATTCGGGCTGCGCGTGAGCTTATTGCTAATGATATTGAGCAATATCTCGATAATTTAAATAAATTACTTTCCGGACAAGAACAAAAAGTCACTCTACTGAAGAGTGCTAAAACGGAATGGAAAAAATATCGCGCCGGTGAATCACTGATCTATTCATTATTTTCCTGGCTCCCGGCGGTTCGCAATAAGCGACAGTACCAAATACAGCTGTTTCTCGAAGATAAATTAGGCGCGCTGATTGCAGGAAATCAGTGGTCTGATCCTGAAACTATCGAACGTAATATTGATGGGCTGCTCAATTCCGCTGAGCGCGAGCAAACAACATACCGGCAGCAGATTGACTCCGCCCATGAAATCGTTCTTAAAGAACAGCAGGCGGTTCAGGAGTGGCAGAGGCTGGCATTTGATTTAGGGTATGAGGGCGACGAGGAACTGAGCTTCTCACAGGCCGATGAACTGGCTGATACGCAGATTCGCTTCCCTGCATTTTTACTGACGACTCACTACTGGGAAGGTCGTTGGCTGATGGATATGGCCAGCATTGATGATCTGCAGGATGAGAAGAAGAAAAAAGGTGCTAAAGGGGTAACCGCCCGTTGGCAACGTCGAATGAAACTCACGCCATGTGTGGTGATGACATGCTATATGCTGCCCGGTAATATGCAGATAAGTGAGCACAAAGGACAACGTAAATTCGAGAAAAGTTATTTGTATGATTTTGCCGATTTACTCATTGTCGATGAAGCCGGGCAGGTGCTTCCTGAAGTGGCTGCTGCCTCGTTTGCATTAGCTAAGAAGGCATTAGTGATTGGCGATACGGAGCAGATCCCGCCAATATGGAGTATTGCTCCTGCGATTGATGTCGGTAACATGCTGGCGGAAAAAATTCTGTCTGGCAGTACGCAAGAAGAGATTACCGAGAAATATACGGCAATCGCAGACCTTGGTAAAAGTGCCGCATCTGGCAGCGTTATGAAAATAGCGCAGTTTGCTTCGCGCTATCAATATGATCCCGAACTGGCTCGTGGTATGTACCTATATGAACACCGCCGGTGCTACGACAATATTATTGGATACTGTAATACGCTCTGCTATCACGGTAAGTTGTTGCCTAAAAGAGGGCGTGAAGAGAGCAATTTAATGCCCGCAATGGGGTATCTCCATATTGATGGTAAAGGAGAGCTGGCAAGTAGTGGAAGTCGATATAATTTGCTTGAGGCTGAAACGATAGCGGTCTGGTTGGCAGAGAACCAGCAAAATATTGAAGCGCATTACGGTAAATCGCTTCATGAAGTTGTCGGTATTGTGACGCCTTTTAGCGCTCAGGTATCCACTATCAAACAGGTGCTGGGCAAACAAGATATCAGTACAGGCACGAATGAAAAGTCGCTCACAGTGGGCACCGTGCACTCTCTTCAGGGAGCGGAAAGAGCGATTGTGATATTCTCGCCAGTCTATTCAAAACATGAAGACGGCGGGTTTATTGATAGCGATAACAGCATGCTGAATGTTGCAGTCTCCCGTGCGAAGGACAGTTTTCTGGTCTTCGGCGATATGGACCTGTTTGAGGTCCAGCCAGCCTCATCGCCACGGGGATTACTGGCAAAATACCTCTTTGAGTCAGAGAAGAATGCGCTCTCTTTTGATTATAAAGAGCGTAAGGATTTAAAAACCGCCGGGACCAAAATCTACACACTTCATGGTGTGGAGCAACATGATAATTTCCTGAATCAGACATTTGAAAATACCAGTAAACACATCACGATAATTTCTCCATGGCTGACCTGGCAAAGGCTGGAGCAAACCGGTTTTCTTGATTCCATGATTGCGGCGTGTTCACGTGGAATTAACGTCACGATAGTCACTGACAGAAGCTACAACACTGAACATAATGATTTTGAGAAGCGAAAAGAGAAGCAGCAGAACTTTAAAGCGGCGCTGGAGAAACTGAATGCGCTGGGTATTGCTACAAAGCTGGTAAACCGTGTTCATAGCAAAATTGTTATTGGTGATGATGGTTTGCTGTGTGTGGGATCGTTCAACTGGTTTAGTGCGACACGGGAAGCGCGATATGAACGATACGATACATCAATGGTTTATTGCGGTGATAACCTGAAGGGTGAGATTGAGGCTATTTATAATAGTCTTGAGAGGCGTCAGGTTTAGAGCAGGAATGGTGAGTAGCCAGCTTACCGATCGTTTTCGAGCGTAAGATGGCTGAATGGAATGGCTATTATTGCACAGTCCTTAATTATAACATTCATACCGACATGATTATCTTCTGTCCGGAAGAATCAGAGGCTCAGAACGCTGAAAAATGAGAGCCTGAGCCACTATCGTTTTAATAACCGGGATGAAGCCATCTCAGTAATACGGGAATACATTGAGATTTTCTACAATCGTCAGCGTCGTCACTCTCGTCTGGGGAATATCTCCCCGGCAGCCTTCAGGGAAAAATATCATCAGATGGCTGCTTAAAAAAAGAACAAATGGTAGTGTCCGCTATTGCCAGTACACCTCAGACTGGTGCCAGGTGAATATTCCAGTGGAAACAGTATTCGTCCCAGAGGAATAACAAAAGTTGGAAACAGCGAACTGAGACGTCTGCTTTACGAAGCCGCCTGGTCTTATCGTACACCTGCAAAAGTTGGAGCATGGCTTATATATTACCGACCGGACTCTGTAACACAATATTCCAAAGATATTGCATGGAAAGCTCAACAACGATTGTGTTCTCGTTACCGAACTCTGACAGCAAAAGGGAAAAAATCACAAGTAGCCATTACGGCGGTGGCTCGTGAGTTGACTGGATTTATGTGGGATATTGCACTTGCTGCCCAATCATCATTCAGTCAGCAGAAGCAAAATTAAACCCTGAAGCAGTCAGACACGGAATGAGTGATCCTCGAAAAAGTTTTCTTCCCGAGACAGACTGCACGAAGCGCTCTTTCTGCTGCATTATTATCTACCTCAGCCAGGCCATCATCACAGAAGTTGCACAACGCAGCCCAGTGCTTCCTGATATACCGGAACGCATCTCCCAGACGACATTTCTTCGATAACGTGTGTTCTTTCTCCTGCATCAGCTTATACAGGGAAGTCAGGAGCGGTCTACTCTGCATTTGCCTGACCGCCAGGCGTTCAGACACCGGTAACCCGCGTATATCGTGCTCTATGGCGTACAGTTCACCGATTAGTTTCAGAGCTTCTTCCGCCGTCGCGCTTTTAGTACTGATATATACATCGTGGATTTTGCGTCGCGCATGAGCCCAGCATCCTGCTTCCGTCCGTCGGCGCGCAGCTCTCCAATCCGGATAATATCACCGACAACGCCGACCGGATCAGTGATGAGTGGAAGGCCTTCGACCGCGCCATCGAAAGTAACCACGGTGTTCCTGAGGCTGCCGCACGCCTGAAAGAACACCTCCGGGACTTCCGTAACACACATGCCGCCGCACAGCTGGGCGTTTCTGCTGTGGCGGCCCTTCCCGGTGATCGCCTCTCTGCCGCACTGATGGTTAAATCACACGGCACCGTCAGTGTCGACGGTAAAGTCTCTGATGCTGACCTCACTTACCTGGAAGAGGTGGCAAACAGCACCGGGCAGGAGGTGGACAAAAGCCGCCTGACATCACAGGCCTGTGCCCGCACGGCACTGATCACTGATGTGGGTATTGCTCTGGCTACGGAACTGGAAACGGCCGGGCAGAAATGGTCTCTGGGCTTCCCCCCCAAATTCCAGCGCGTCGACCTGTTCAACTACAACGTGCTGGTCAGAAATTATGACAGCAGCGCCTTCAAAGGCGACCGCTACCACAACACGAAAAATGGCATCAACGCCGACATCGGTGCCAGTACGGACCTGGATGACAACTGGACGCTGGGACTGGTCGCACAGAACCTGATCTCCCGTAGTATTGAGACAAAAGAAGTGAACGGTATCACGGAAACCTTCAGGATCCGCCCGCAGGTGACGGCCGGTGTCTCCTGGCACAACGCGATGTTCACCACTGCATTTGATGTGGATCTGACCCCGGCCAGCGGTTTCACCTCCGACAGCAACCGTCAGTTTGCCGCCATTGGCACAGAATTTAATGCCTGGAAATGGGCACAGCTGCGCGCCGGTTACCGTCAGAATCTGGCCGGTAACGACGGCAGTGCATTCACGGCCGGGGTGGGGATCTCACCGTTTGATGTGGTTCACCTTGATGTTGCAGGCCTGATCGGCACGGACAACACTTACGGTGCGGTCGCACAGTTCCAGTTCACCTTCTGAGTTCCACCTGCAAAACAGCATGCACATTATCGCTGCATGTTGTTTCCATCATCAAAAGTCTGTCGGACATCGACAGACTTAACTCCCCCGGATAATACAGAAAACCTGTAAAGGATTGACCGGAAACAACAAAGATCAAATTTTGATCGCAAAATTCAAAATACAAACACCAAGTGATCAATATCTAACCAATCAATCACTTGTGCTTATCTTTTTTTTCATTTTGTTACATCTGTCATACAAATATAACTGACAGTGATTATCATTATACCCTTATCAGTTACGTACCATGACTGATAGTTCCCCGTTGTAATTAAATGCTATCCCATAACCACAACTCAGAAATATCGGAGTTCACGTATGAATAAAATTTATTCACTGAAATATAGTCATATTACAGGTGGATTAGTTGCTGTTTCTGAACTGACCCGGAAAGTTAGTGTCGGTACATCAAGAAAGAAAGTTATCCTCGGTATTATTTTATCCTCAATATATGGAAGTTATGGCGAAACAGCATTTGCAGCAATGCTGGATATAAATAATATATGGACCCGCGATTATCTTGACCTTGCTCAAAACAGAGGAGAGTTCAGACCGGGTGCAACAAATGTTCAATTAATGATGAAAGATGGAAAGATATTTCATTTTCCAGAACTACCTGTACCTGATTTTTCTGCTGTTTCCAACAAAGGTGCAACAACATCAATTGGAGGTGCGTACAGTGTTACTGCGACTCATAACGGTACACAGCATCATGCAATAACAACACAGTCATGGGATCAGACAGCATATAAAGCAAGTAACAGAGTATCATCTGGCGACTTTTCGGTTCATCGTCTGAATAAATTCGTCGTGGAAACAACAGGGGTTACGGAGAGTGCCGACTTCTCACTTTCTCCCGAAGATGCGATGAAAAGATATGGCGTAAACTACAACGGTAAGGAACAAATAATTGGCTTCAGAGCAGGTGCCGGAACAACCTCAACGATATTAAACGGCAAACAATATCTGTTTGGACAAAACTATAATCCCGACTTGTTAAGCGCAAGTCTTTTTAATCTGGACTGGAAAAACAAGAGTTACATTTATACCAACAGAACCCCTTTTAAAAACTCACCAATTTTTGGCGATAGTGGTTCTGGTTCTTATCTATATGATAAAGAACAACAAAAATGGGTTTTCCATGGTGTTACCAGTACAGTTGGTTTTATCAGTAGTACCAATATAGCCTGGACAAACTACTCGTTATTTAATAATATTCTGGTAAACAATTTAAAAAAGAATTTCACAAACACTATGCAGCTGGATGGTAAAAAACAAGAGTTATCATCGATTATAAAAGATAAGGACCTGTCTGTCTCAGGAGGAGGGGTATTAACGCTCAAGCAGGATACCGATCTTGGCATTGGCGGGCTTATATTCGATAAGAACCAGACATATAAAGTGTACGGAAAAGATAAGTCTTATAAAGGTGCCGGGATAGATATTGATAATAATACCACCGTTGAATGGAATGTTAAGGGCGTTGCCGGAGATAATCTGCATAAAATAGGTAGTGGTACTCTGGATGTAAAAATAGCACAGGGAAATAACCTTAAAATAGGTAATGGGACTGTCATCCTTAGTGCTGAAAAAGCCTTCAATAAAATTTACATGGCCGGAGGTAAAGGTACGGTAAAAATAAATGCCAAAGACGCTTTAAGCGAAAGCGGTAATGGCGAAATCTATTTTACCAGAAATGGCGGAACACTGGATCTAAACGGCTATGACCAGTCATTTCAGAAAATCGCAGCAACAGATGCGGGAACAACCGTAACGAACTCAAACGTGAAGCAATCAACATTATCACTTACTAATACTGATGCATATATGTACCATGGGAATGTATCAGGTAATATAAGCATAAATCATATTATCAATACTACCCAGCAACATAACAATAATGCCAATCTGATCTTTGATGGCTCAGTCGATATCAAAAACGATATCTCTGTCCGGAATGCACAGTTAACATTACAAGGACATGCGACAGAACATGCCATATTTAAAGAAGGCAATAACAACTGTCCAATTCCTTTTTTATGTCAAAAAGACTATTCTGCTGCCATAAAGGACCAGGAAAGCACTGTAAATAAACGTTACAATACGGAATATAAGTCCAACAATCAGATAGCCTCTTTTTCCCAGCCCGACTGGGAAAGTCGTAAATTTAATTTCCGGAAATTAAATTTAGAAAACGCAACCCTGAGTATAGGCCGGGATGCTAATGTAAAAGGACACATAGAGGCTAAAAACTCTCAAATTGTTCTGGGAAATAAAACTGCATACATTGACATGTTCTCAGGAAGAAACATTACTGGCGAAGGTTTTGGATTCAGACAACAGCTTCGCTCCGGGGATTCAGCAGGCGAAAGTAGTTTCAACGGCAGTCTGAGTGCTCAAAACAGCAAAATAACTGTTGGTGATAAATCAACTGTTACTATGACTGGTGCATTATCCTTAATTAATACAGACCTGATTATCAACAAAGGAGCTACTGTTACCGCCCAGGGAAAAATGTATGTAGATAAAGCTATTGAACTGGCCGGAACCCTGACATTAACAGGCACCCCTACAGAAAATAATAAATACAGCCCGGCAATCTATATGTCAGATGGATATAATATGACAGAAGATGGTGCCACGTTAAAGGCTCAAAATTATGCCTGGGTCAATGGTAATATAAAATCAGACAAAAAAGCATCTATTCTGTTTGGTGTTGACCAGTATAAAGAAGATAACCTGGACAAAACCACACACACACCGCTGGCTACAGGTTTGCTGGGTGGCTTTGATACTTCTTATACCGGAGGTATTGATGCTCCTGCAGCCTCAGCCAGCATGTATAACACCTTATGGAGAGTAAACGGACAGTCAGCCCTGCAATCATTAAAAACCCGCGACAGTCTTTTGTTGTTTAGTAACATAGAGAATTCGGGTTTCCATACTGTGACAGTAAACACACTGGATGCCACTAATACTGCTGTGATTATGCGGGCTGATCTGAGCCAGTCTGTAAATCAATCGGATAAACTCATTGTTAAAAATCAGTTAACCGGAAGCAATAACAGTCTGTCGGTCGATATACAGAAAGTGGGAAATAATAACTCAGGATTAAACGTTGACCTGATAACAGCCCCAAAAGGAAGCAATAAAGAGATATTTAAAGCCAGTACTCAGGCCATAGGTTTCAGCAACATATCTCCTGTGATCAGCACGAAAGAGGATCAGGAACATACCACGTGGACCCTGACCGGATATAAGGTGGCTGAAAATACAGCATCTTCCGGTGCAGCAAAATCGTATATGTCCGGTAATTACAAAGCCTTCCTGACAGAAGTCAACAACCTGAATAAACGAATGGGGGATCTGCGTGACACCAATGGCGAGGCCGGTGCATGGGCCCGCATCATGAGCGGAGCAGGTTCAGCTTCTGGTGGATACAGTGACAACTACACCCATGTGCAGATTGGTGTGGATAAAAAACATGAGCTGGATGGACTTGACCTTTTCACTGGTCTGACTATGACGTATACCGACAGTCATGCCAGCAGTAATGCATTCAGTGGCAAGACGAAGTCCGTCGGGGCAGGTCTGTATGCTTCCGCTATATTTGACTCTGGTGCCTATATCGACCTGATTAGTAAGTATGTTCACCATGATAATGAGTACTCGGCGACCTTTGCTGGACTCGGAACAAAAGACTACAGTTCTCATTCCTTGTATGTGGGTGCTGAAGCAGGCTACCGCTATCATGTAACAGAAGACTCCTGGATTGAGCCGCAGGCAGAACTGGTTTATGGGGCCGTATCAGGTAAACGGTTCGACTGGCAGGATCGCGGAATGAGCGTGACCATGAAGGATAAGGACTTTAATCCGCTGATTGGGCGTACCGGTGTTGATGTGGGTAAATCCTTCTCCGGTAAGGACTGGAAAGTCACAGCCCGCGCCGGCCTTGGCTACCAGTTTGACCTGTTTGCCAACGGTGAAACCGTACTGCGTGATGCGTCCGGTGAGAAACGTATCAAAGGTGAAAAAGACGGTCGTATTCTCATGAATGTTGGTCTCAACGCCGAAATTCGCGATAATCTTCGCTTCGGTCTTGAGTTTGAGAAATCGGCATTTGGTAAATACAACGTGGATAACGCGATCAACGCCAACTTCCGTTACTCTTTCTGATAACAGCCCGGGCCGCGTTTGCGGCCCTTCTTCTACCGGAGAGAATATGTATTACCCTGTGACAGACTATATCGCTCTTGCTCTCATTATTAGCTTTCTTTTTCTGACATTATTTATCTGCCTGTTATGCCTTAAACATGAGCGAATAAAAAAAGAAACTATCAGGCAAAAAAATGCACATATTCTGGAGCATGGCTGGAATGCAACTGAGTTCTCATGGTTCCGATACGGACAGTATAACGAAACGGGTATTTACATCTCGATCGAGAAGACCATTATCATTACAATCACCGTTTCTGGTGGGTGCTTTAAAAAAGAATACAGCATTGTCTCCCACATGCTGGTCACTGACACCATAACAGAGGCCACCCTGTACGAAAACGGGCTGTATACGCGCCACATCAGACTCAGTCGCCCAGTATCTGACAGCAAATACCCCTTGCCACCCGGATCTCAGCTCATTAAAAATATGACCTTACGACTGCGCCTGCAGGATCAGCAGGAAGAAACATCCGTGACATTATTTCAGGGAAAAATGAGTACCGACGGAAATAACTATTACATCATCAAAGGTAAAGTAAGCTCAGTACTTCTGTTATTAAAAATGCTGCAGATTAATCACGCCTGATCTCTGTCCCGGTATTTTAGCCCGAGGTATATTCTGAAATATCATTCATCATGACCGGCGTTTGTATAAACGCCGGTCATTCGCTAACAGCTTCACCGTTCCTTCCCCCATCCAGGTTCCGCATGAGCGTGTTGTAATGTTCATAAGCGTATTATCGTAAGCTTCCGGGGAACTCATATTGACGCGTTTTTCAGGCGCGCGTCATCGGCGGCGCATACGAACGATCGTGGTTTGATAACGGTTGATTTATTTTGTTGCACAGGGGCGATCGCCAGGCAGGTACCGGAGGCGGGCTCTGAAGTACTGAGTAGGGTGATCGCGTCAGGCCGCGAAGTACTGACTCGGGGATTAATAGCAGGTGATGAGTAAGCGTACAGCGAGGGCCGTATTGACGGGGATGTGTTATTCAGCTGGCAGTGCTATGCGCCA
This sequence comes from Shigella sp. FJ200513, assembly GCF_040495915.1. Lineage (NCBI taxonomy): Bacteria > Pseudomonadati > Pseudomonadota > Gammaproteobacteria > Enterobacterales > Enterobacteriaceae > Shigella > Shigella sp. FJ200513. The sequence goes on from NZ_JBDYCV010000044.1 coordinate 26,132, forward strand.
CGGAAGCAGTTCGCTGACCCGGTTGACCGGCCAGTCTGCTATGACGCCAAGCACATGGCGAAGGTAGCTTTCTGGATCCACGTCATTCAGTTTGCACGTCCCGATCAGGCTGTACAGTAGCGCTCCCCGCTCACCACCATGGTCAGAGCCGAAGAACAGGAAGTTTTTACGACCCAGACTGACCGCCCGCAAGGCATTTTCAGCGATGTTGTTGTCGATTTCCACCCAGCCATCGTTCGCATAGTACGTCAGTGCCGGCCACTGGTTAAGTGCGTACGCGAACGCCTTCGCCAACTCTGAGTGTCGCGACTGGGTCTTCATCTTTTCCGCAACCAGCTTTCCAGGGATTTCAACAGCGGTTTCGTTTTTCGCTGACACCATGGAGGGAGTGGTTAAAAGAGCAACGAGAAAGTGGTAATTATAACGCCAGCCGGATATGGCGGGAAATGGTGGCCCGGGGATTTACAGGCAGTGAAACCATCGTCAGGGATGCGGTTGCCAAATGGCGTAAAGGCTGGAACCCACCGGTTACTACTGCCGTCAGACTTCCTTCAGTCTCCCGGGTAAGCCGCTGGTTGATGCCCTGGAGAATAACCAGGGATGAAGAAAATTATGCTTCCCGATTTATTAGTCTGATGTGTGAAAAAGAACCTGAGCTGAAAATAGCGCAGCAACTGGCACTCGAGTTCTACCGTATTCTGAAAACCCAAAATAAATCACAGCTAAGCAGTTGGTTCACTCGAGTCCACGAAAGCGGTTCAGCAGAATTTCGGCGCGTGGCGGCGGGGATGGAAGCTGATGCTGCAGCTATATGTGAGGCAATCAGTAGTCGCTGGAGTAATGGTGTTGTCGAAGGTCATGTAAATCGCCTGAAGAAGATGCTGAAACGCCAGATGTATGGTCGAGCAGGATTTGAACTACTCAGGCAGAGGGTAATGAGTCCACTGGCATGAAAATCTCCACCCAGGTTGCGGAAGAGCCACTTTTCATCCGTCGTTGACAGTTATACCGCCAGTCAGAAATATACCGTCGTCAGGGCGTGGAGCTGAGCCGTGCCACACTGGGTCGCTGGACCGGTGCCGTTGCTGAACTGCTGGAGCCGCTGTATGACGTCCTGCGCCAGTATGTACTGATGCCCGGTAAAGTTCATGCGGATGATATCCCCGTTCCGGTCCAGGAGCCGGGCAGTGGTAAAACAAGAACTGCCCGGCTGTGGGTCTATGTCCGTGATGACCGTAACGCCGGTTCACAGATGCCCCCGGCGGTCTGGTTCGCGTACAGCCCGGACCGGAAAGGTATCCATCCACAGAATCACCTAGCCGGTTACAGCGGTGTGCTTCAGGCAGATGCTTACGGTGGTTACCGGGCGTTATACGAATCCGGCAGAATAACGGAAGCTGCGTGTATGGCCCATGCCCGGAGAAAAATCCACGATGTGCATGCAAGAGTGCCAACCGACATCACCACGGAAGCCCTGCAGCGTATCGGTGAACTGTATACCATCGAGGCAGAAGTCCGGGGATGTTCAGCAGAACAGCGTCTGGCGGCAAGAAAAGCAAGAGCCGCGCCACTGATGCAGTCACTGTATGACCGGATACAGCAACAGATGAAAACACTGTCGCGTCACTCGGATACGGCAAAAGCGTTCGCATACCTACTGAAACAGTGGAAGGCCCTGAACGTGTACTGCAGTAATGGCTGGGTGGAAATCGACAACAACATCGCTGAAAATGCCCTGCGGGCGGTCAGTCTGGGTCGTAAAAACTTCCTGTTCTTCGGCTCTGACCATGGTGGTGAGCGGGGCGCGCTACTGTACAGCCTGATCGGGACGTGCAAACTGAATGACGTGGATCCAGAAAGCTACCTTCGCCATGTGCTTGGCGTCATAGCAGACTGGCCGGTCAACCGGGTCAGCGAACTGCTTCCGTGGCGCATAGCACTGCCAGCTGAATAACACATCCCCGTCAATACGGCCCTCGCTGTACGCTTACCGCTTATCCAACGGACATCCGCAAAGTGATCTATACGACGAATGCCATCGAGTCGCTAAACAGCGTGATCCGCCATGCGATCAAAAAGCGTAAAGTGTTCCCGACAGACGACTCGGTGAAAAAAGTGGTGTGGCTGGCAATCCAGTCTGCGTCCCAGAAATGGACGATGCCGTTGAAGGACTGGCGAATGGCAATGAGCCGCTTTATTATCGAGTTCGGTGACCGCCTGGACGATCACTTCTGAGAAAGGCATTTACACAGAATCTTAAACAGGCTCGCGCCAGTCGGCAAAACTAGTTGACGTCTAATACACTCCCCCTTACCGAAGACCTTCAGTTTTATATTTTAAGAGTCTCTGAGAAAGGCTGCCTTCCGGCAGCCCTTTACCCCCACATCAGAACATATACCGGAAATTCGCGTTTACCGCATTATCCACGTTATATTTACCAAAGGCTGACTTCTCAAACTCCAGACCAAAGCGCATATTGTCCTTTATCTGCGCATTCATACCAACATTAAACAGCATCCGGCTGTCCTTCTCTCCTTTTATCCGTTTCTCCCCGGACGCATCACGCAGTACGGTCTCTCCATTATTCAGCAGGTCAAACTGCCAGCTGGTTCCGGCACGGGCCGTCACACTCCAGTCCTTACCACTGAAGGTCTTGCCCAGTTCAACCCCTGTTCTTCCAACCAGCGGACTGAAGTCCCTGTTCTTCATGCTCAGGTCCATATCACCGTCTTTCCAGCGGAATGTTTTCCCGGACACGGCGCCGTAAACCAGTTCAGCCTGCGGCTCAATGAACGTGTCCTCTGTCAGGTGATAGCGGTAACCCGTTTCAGCACCGGCATACCAGGAATGGGTGTTGTAGTGTTTCGTTCCCAGGCTAGCAAAGTTACCTGTGTAATCATTGTCATGGTGAATATATTTACCAATCAAATCGATATAGGCACCGGACTCAAACAATGCTGAAGCATACAGACCGCCCCCCACCGATTTCGTCTTTCCGCTGAATGCATGGCTGTCTGCACTGCTGTCGGTATAGGTCATCGTGACACCGGTAAACAGGTCCACACCGTCCAGTTCATGTTTTTTGTCAAAGCCGACCTGAACATGGGTGTAATTATCACTGTAACCACCGTCTGCAGAACCGGCACCACTCATGATGCGCGCCCAGGCACCGGCATCACCGTTTGTGTCACGCAGGTCACCCATACGTTTGTTCAGATTGTTAACTTCCGTCATGAAGTTTTTATACCCGGCATTCATGAAACTGTCAGCCTTCGCGGCAGCGGCTTTATCAGCCTCCGCTTTAAAACCATCCAGTATCCACTTCGTATTGCCACCACTGGTATCAACATGCAGGGTTGGGGTCACCCGACTGAAACCTGTCACCCGGGTGCCGGCCTTAAACATCTCTGCTGAAGTTCCCGCCGGTGCCGTGACCAGAGGAATATTCAGGGCCTGTCCCTGAGCAGGATTATTCATAAAGCTGACGTTCAGGCTGTTATCTGAACCAGTGGCTTTTTCAGTCACATTAATTTTATCGGCATTTTTCAGGTCCGTACGCAAAACAAAATCACTGCCTGTTGCATCCAGTTTATTCACCGTCAGGGTACGGAATGTACGGTCTCCTTCAGAACTAATACGGCTGTTTCTGACGGTAAGACTGTGGATGGCAGAGTCCCCACCCAGAGTCCACAGTGCATTATGCATACTGACATCAGCCCTGCCACCGGTTATGGCACCATTGAATGCTGCGTTATAGCCCTCAAGAAGACTGCCGGCAAACGCCGATGCAGCCGTTTCCGCAGAAGCCAGTTCTGCCGGCGTGTCAGACCCGATGGTAACTGTTGATGCCGCAGAGGCATGAATATCACCGGAAGCATGTGCTCCACGGGTAATTTCCAGTGCTGCGTTATCGCCGGTCAGGTCATATCCGTCCGTCAGATATACAGCAGGGGCATACTGATTAGCCGTATCTTTAACCGGTGTACCGCTCAGGGTGATTTTGCCGTTCTTACCGGCCTGAATATGCCCGTCGCTGAAAAGACCGTTCAGTGCTGTAAGATGACCGCCATCATGCACTGTCAGTGAACTGCCGGCAAAAGCACCCGGGGCTGTCAACAGGACGTCCGGAGAGGTGATGCTGACGGCACTGTCATAAGCGTCAATCCCCCCGGTGAACCTGCTGCCGATATCCAGGGCTGAGTTATGGTTCAGCGTAATATTCCCTTCATACTGGCTCCTGTCATTCACGGTGTCCGGGACAGAGGTACCTTCCTCCGGAATGACATAATTTCCTGTTCCGTCATTTTTATCCACAAATGCCCTGTCACTTCCCAGTGTGATATGGCTGTTATCCGACTTAATGTCACTGTTCAGCGAGGCGTTACGTGAAAGATGGAAGTCAGCGTCTTTCAGCGACAGTGTTTTCATTGTAAACTGACGGTTTTCCCAGTCTTTCTGGTTCAGGCTGACCGGTGCACTGCCACTGATGGAGGCATGGATAACCGGATGTCCCTGGAATATCAGGGTGCCACTGTCCTGACTCAGGGTACCTTCCGGCAGGTTCACGCTACCATCAAAGATTACCTTTCTTCCCCCCGGCACCTGTGGAATGGCGACATCCATATTCCCGGTCAGCTGACCATGAAAGATAACGGGTTGTTTTGCCCGCCCGGCCAGGATCCTATCTTTTACTGTCTGAACTGCTTTGTTTTTGTTCATGCCAACAAACTCCCACTGAGCCGGATCATTCAGGCTGTTCCCCCACAGAGTGTTACCATAGCTGGCAGATTTCAGAATATAGAAGCGGGTCTGGCTGTTGAGTATCATGCTGTACAGGTTTCCTGGAGTGCCGGTACCACCAAAGGGGGATATATTTCCAATCGTCGGTTCACTGACATTTGTATCCTGAGCCTTAAGATCCAGTAAAAGCTGGGATTTTTGCTGTGCATTATTTGTAATCACCGCCCCGTAATCAGCAGCCTGCAGTCGGGTGAAGGTAACGGCATTACCATTAAGGTCAAGCTTACCTCCCCGGTATCCCCATGAAATGTTATCCGGATTGACCTGACGGGCATCCCCGAGCACCACGGTCGGACGTCCGCTGGCGAGGTTCACTGAACTGAAGGCCTGGATATTACCTGCAGTGTCTGCCTGCTGGTTAAGTACAACGATACCGTCTCCCGTTTTCAGTCCTCCCGGGTTTACACCTGTTCCGTTTATGGTCAGGGTTCCTTCCCCCAGCTTATGCAAGTTGTCACCGGCAACGCCGTTGACCTTCCAGGTTACATTCGTCCCCTTGTCAGTAATAATGCCGGCACCCGTCCATGTTTTTCCGGATTCAGCAGATACGGTGTAACTGTCTTTAAATTCGAGATAACCGGCACCCTGAGTCACACTGTCTTTCAGGATAATTGCACCATTCTGCCCGCTGAATACCAGATTTTTACCGGCATTGAGGTCATTGTCTTTCTGCCCGTGCATGGTCCAGTTTTTACTGCCCTGGCTCAGGGTACCTGTGCCTGATGTTTTGTCGTATGTCCAGTTCAGGGGGCCCAGTCCGGAAACAAAGTCTACGGGGGCATCGAAATCGTCCTGCATAACCTGGTTCAGATAATCTGTTGGTATGACATTCCACCAGTTCGTAGCACCATTAATACCTGCATATGCTCTTAATACAGCAACAATAACCCATTTTTTTTGTTGTTTATCATAAGCAAACAAAGGAGAACCACTATCCCCAGGGGCTCCATAGTCAGGTAAAGGGCCGTTTACAGGATTATAAGTTTGCCCGGGATTAGAGACTATTGTTGCATCAGATATCAGAGGAACTCCTGTGGTTCCTCCTGTTTTAAAAGCATATCCACCGGCAACCTTAACTAAATTTCCGTCCTTGTCCTTAGTGTACTGCGTACCACTACCCACCCGATAAAAAGCGGTGTAACGTTCAGTGTATTTATAAGCATTGGCTTTGGTTCCTTCTGATGTTACCGCTGAGGGAATAACTTCTGTAACCAGTTTATTCAGACGTGGAGCATGGAAGTCAATAGAAGGGTGGTTATTACGGTCAACAAGGGAATATGTATTTTTCCCATTACCAAAGCTCACACTCCGATATCCTCCGTTATGCTTTACGCTGACGATATACTGAGGCGATACAAGCGTAGCAACGCCATTTGAGCTCACACTGCTGAAATCGGCCATTGGGGCTTTACCCAGTCTTCCCACAAGTTTTCCGTCCTTATCATATACCGGAATATCATTGGCACCAGGTACAAAAAGCCCTTTGTTTTCGGCGAAATCACGATAAATCTGATAGGCAATATCGGAACGGACAATACCCGCCTGGGATATCTGAGAGTAACACAGACAGATTGCTGGAATGCCAGCCAGAAGAATATGCGTTAATCTTCGGCATGTCTTTTTTATTACCCTGCGGGCAAGTTCAGAGACAGCAATAAGCCCCCCGGTGACGGGGCAATATTTAAGAGAATAAACTTTATTCACTATGGATTCTCCATGATGTTTACAAGGGATATAAAAGTAAAATAGCTGAAGAAGCTAATGATAACCCGACGTTATCACCAGAAAGGAAAATATAGTTACTGCATTAATGTGTTTTTGTGAACTGAACCGCCCCGGGTTTCCTGGAGAGTGTTTTATCTGTGAACTCAGGCTGCCAGATCATCATTTCCGATGGAAGCATAATAAGCTTTTTCTGCTTCTGCCGGTGGGATATGGCCCAGCCTTTCCAGCAATCGTCGATTGTTATACCAGTCCACCCACGTGAGTGTGGCCAGCTCCACTTCTGTCCGGTTTTTCCAGCTCTTACGGTGTATTACCTCCGCTTTGTAAAGGCCCTTGATGATCTCTGCCATCGCGTTGTCATACGAGTCACCAGTACTCCCTGTTGATGCCAGCAGTTTTGCTTCTTTTAGTCGCGCCTTATAGGCCAGTGACACATACTGAGAGCCTTTATCGCTGTGATGGATGGTGCCAGACGGACGACGGGCCCACAACGCCTGCTCCAGTGCATCCAGCACGAATGTCGTTTCCATAGACGATGAGACTCGTCACCACACGATGTATCCGGCAAACACATCAATGATGAACGCCACATAGACGAAGCCCTGCCATGTGCTGAGTAGAGTAAGAGGCAGGGCGTAGTCGGACTATTTCCCTGCCTCTCCTCCCCGAACCGGACGTGCA
>NZ_JBDYCV010000045.1:0-31348 GCF_040495915.1 Shigella sp. FJ200513
TGTCCATCAATATAGATGGGCGCGATTGTTGCCAGACAGGACAATTTTCACAAGACGTCGCTGATGGGGCGCTTACTTCCTGAACATTCCCAGCCATAGACAAATCCTTCGCCAAAATTAAAGGGGCATCTGTAAAACGAGGGATTATGCGCGGCAAATAAGAAGTGCGGAAATAGCGAAATGCAAAATTATAACCTGCTGCACATTTTATTTTTAAACGAATAAAATTTGGAAAAAAGCAAGTCAGATAGAAGAAACAAAAAAGCAGAGTGTGAAACAGTAAGTTCACACTTTGCTTGAATTCATTTACACGTGAGCAACGGGTTTCGGCGTATGACCGGCGTTGCGAAGCAGCATCAGCAAATAGATAAACGATACGCTGGCGATCATGATAAACAATAAATTATCGGAGAAATTCTGCATTAGCATAGCGCTAAATGACGGGCCAAGCAGACTTCCCACGGTATAGCTCAACAGTAAGGCTTGGTTCATCGCCACCAGTTGATGATGTTCAACTTTCTCACAAGCCCAGGCCATCGCCACCGGATATAGCGTAAAGCCAGCGGCACCGAGGATGAATAACGCTGGGGCCATCGCCGCCTGGCTAAGCATCGCAATACTGCCGAGAATGACGACAAAGACCTGAACACGCAAAACCAGCAGTCGACCAAACTTATCCGCCAGACGTCCAATCGGCCATTGTCCGAGGATACCCGCACTGACCAGTACCGCCATCCAGAAACCAATACTGGCATTGCTCACCCCTTTGTGATTGAGGTACAGAGGCATCAGGCCATATAGAGATCCCAGAACGATTCCTGAGATAATGCAGCCATTCACGCCAAGCCGCGCCTGACGGAGTTTTAGCATTGCCGTAATTGACGTCGAATCATGGTTTTCAGCCTGCTGATTCAGGACACGCGTAAACAACAGCGGTAAGATCCCTGCCAATGTCAAACCTGTAACCCACGGCAATACGCTCATCAGCTCGGTTGAGACTTTGCTGACCAGTAACTGGCCTAAAAACGTTCCCACGTAATAAACCATCATATACGCAGCAAGCAAACGCCCACGGTTACGTGACGTCCCACTGCACATCAGCGCGCTCTCAACAACCACCCAAATCATGGCACAGCCGACGCCCGCGACAAAACGCCACGCCAACCAGCTCCAGAAACCAATCATCAGGCCAAGGCCGGCACAGCCAGCAGCAAAAATGAAGGAGGACAGATAATAGCTGCGGTTAAAGCCAATGCGTTTAATGACATACCCTGTCAGCAATGTACCGACAAGGTTGCCGGTAAAATAGGATGAGCTGACAACGCCTACCTGCCATGTGGACATGTGTTCCTGGGCGAGCCAAAGCGGCACGAGTGTATTTAACACCGCGATCGCCAGAGTCAACAAAAGCAGGCCAGACAGCAAAAGCATGACAGGCCGGGTATACGTGGACATGAATTAAAACCGTGAGGAAGTTCAAATTTCATGCGCATCATGCCACCGCCAAAAACATTGTCAATGGGTGAAAATACGCGCATATCGCAGCGGCGGTATTATCGATTTATATTACTCATTCATAACGCTAATGCTGAAGAGATGATTAATCTCATCTGATTGTTTTTATTGATCTAACACAAATTTCATACGCTTCGTTCAGTCGAAAAATTTCATGGTCACAGCAAACTCATATTTCCCGTCTATGCTTTCAGAGCAATGCATCGCGTCTGACCGATTTCAGACGTACCACTGACTCTCGAAAGGAGAAGAGGATGACCAAACCGTATGTTCGTCTTGATAAAAATGATGCTGCCGTTTTGCTTGTTGATCACCAGGCTGGTTTACTTTCCCTTGTACGGGATATCGAACCCGATAAGTTTAAAAATAACGTGCTGGCGCTGGGTGACCTGGCTAAGTATTTCAACTTACCAACTATTCTTACCACCAGTTTTGAAACCGGTCCTAACGGCCCATTAGTTCTAGAACTGAAAGCACAATTCCCCGATGCACCTTACATTGCTCGCCCGGGCAATATTAACGCCTGGGATAACGAAGATTTTGTAAAAGCAGTCAAAGCGACAGGTAAAAAACAGTTAATTATTGCCGGTGTGGTAACCGAAGTTTGCGTGGCATTCCCGGCGCTTTCAGCCATTGAAGAAGGGTTTGATGTCTTTGTCGTGACTGATGCATCAGGGACCTTTAATGAAATTACCCGGCATTCGGCGTGGGATCGCATGTCGCAAGCTGGTGCGCAATTGATGACATGGTTCGGCGTGGCTTGCGAGCTGCACCGTGACTGGCGTAATGATATTGAAGGACTGGCGACGTTGTTCTCTAACCATATTCCTGATTATCGTAATTTGATGACCAGTTATGACACGTTAACGAAGCAGAAATAAAAGAGAACCGGGGCCGAAACCCCGGTTGTTACTGATTAGCTTGCGACGGCCATCCCCACGGTCATATGCAAACCATAGAATACGCCGCGACCGATTAATTCCCCTGCCAGAAGCAGAATGAATGAGACGGATAGTAGCGGAACCGCAGGCTGATAACCTTTTAGCTGTGGTGCAATCCACAAGCACAGGGCAACGGCCAAAAGCACGATCCGCCAGGACATCAGCGCACCATAGTCCGGCACCAGCGCTGCGGCCTGCTGCACAGAACTATGAATAGTTGCCAGCTCTGTGCCCTGCATCACTGACATCACGCCACTCACCACCAGTGCCAGTACAGAAATGGCTGGCAGCAGACGCATCGCCCAGCCCATCGGCGTCCAGATGCTGTACCAGGTCGGAACGGTATCAATGCTGTTATACACACGCACCATCATCCAGACAAAGACGACGCCAAGAACCATCGTCACCACCAGCCATAGCGTACGCAATGCCGGTGACAGCTTTTTCAGCATTGCCAGCAACCAGCCGATGCCGCCTACAGCAAAAAAGATCGAACCGCTGGCGATTTCGTTACTGAGTGCTGAAGCCCCTACCCGGTTGAGCGAGTTAAAGGCGCGCATCGGTGAACCAAGATGGAGCATAGAGGCGATAAAGCCAATGCCCATCAGTACCCATAAGCCAAACATGCAGGCGATAACACGCTGCTGGGCTTCTGCTCGCAGGTCGCCTTTGAGCAGCGCCAAAGCCAGAACGATAAAACCACCCGCCACACATTGCCCGAAGACCGTGAAGATCATCAGCGGCCATTCATGCCATCCACTTCCCATCTCACACCTCCTTCGGGTTTGCCAGATAGCCAGTGGTATCCCCGGTCGGGCGGCTATTGGCATTGGGTTTGATCACAATATTCGGTTTGGTAAAGTGAGCTCGCGGCAACGGCGCAACGGCCGCCAGATCGCCATGTTTTTTACGCAGCTCGTCGATAGGGCCGAAATCCAGCGCCCGCAGCGGGCAAGATTCAACACAGATCGGCTTTTTACCCTCCGCAACACGGTCATAACAACCATCGCATTTGGTCATATGGCCTTTCGTTTCGTTATATTGCGGTGCGCCATACGGGCAAGCCATATGACAGTAACGGCAGCCAATGCATACATCTTCATCGACCACAACAAAACCATCTTCGCGTTTATGCATCGCACCGCTCGGGCAGACTTTAGTACAAGCCGGATCTTCGCAGTGGTTGCACGAAATCGACAGATAGTAGGCAAACACGTTCTGGTGCCAGACACCGTTATCTTCCTGCCAGTCGCCGCCAGCATATTCATAAATGCGGCGGAAACTGACTTCTGGCGTCAAATCTTTGTAGTCTTTACAAGCCAGCTCGCAGGTTTTGCAACCGGTGCAACGGCTGGAATCAATAAAAAATCCATACTGGGTTGTCATCGGTTACTCCTTACACCTTTTCAACCTGAACAAGGTTTGTATGTGACGGATTCCCCTTAGCGAGAGGAGACGGACGTTGAGTGGTCAGTACGTTGATACAACCGCCCTTATCGACACGTTTTGCATCCGGGTCATACCAGGCGCCTTCACCCAGTGCGACCACGCCCGGCATCATTCGTGGCGTCACTTTCGCCTCAATATGAACCTCACCACGATCGTTAAAGATCCTGACTTTATCGCCGTTGTGGATACCGCGTTTTTGGGCATCAAGCGGGTTGATCCACATTTCCTGACGGCAAGCCGCTTTCAGCACATCAACGTTGCCGTAAGTTGAGTGAACGCGAGATTTATAGTGGAAACCTGTAAGCTGCAGCGGATACTGTTTGTTCAGCGGATCCTGATAACTTTCAAAGCCCGGCGTGTAGATCGGCAGTGGATCGATCACATCGCCTTCTGGCAATTCCCAGGTAGCGGCAATGTCAGCCAGCGCCTGCGAATAAATCTCAATTTTGCCCGATGGCGTAGTCAGTGGGTTTGCCTGCGGATCTTCACGGAAGGCTTTATAAGCAACGTGATGCCCTTGTGGGTCGCGCTTTTTAAAGATCCCCTGCTTGCGGAACTCTTCAAACGTTGGCAGTTCAGGAATCGCTTCCCGCGACTGGGCATACAGATGCCGCATCCACTCTTCCTGGGTACGGCCTTCAGTAAACTGTTGCTCAACGCCAAGACGTTTTGCCAGTTCGCTGGTCATTTCATAGATGGTCTTACATTCAAAGCGCGGTTTAATCACCTGATCGTTGAAAATCACGTAAGACATATTCCCGCAGGATGCATCCAGTGCAAAGTCCATCTGTTCGGAAGCGGTGCAGTCAGGCAGCAGGATGTCAGCATATTTCGCCGATGAGGTCATGTGGCAGTCGATAACCACAATCAGCTCGCACTTCTTATCATCCTGGAGGATTTCATGGGTACGGTTGATTTCAGAATGCTGGTTAATCAGGCAGTTACCGGCATAGTTCCAGATCATTTTGATCGGCACATCCAGCTTATCTTTCCCGCGCACACCATCACGCAGCGCCGTCATTTCCGGGCCACGTTCAATGGCATCGGTCCACATAAACATCGAAATGCTGGTCTGGATCGGGTTTTCCAAGGTCGGCATACGGACAAACGGTAAGCTGTATGAACCTTCACGCGCGCCGCTGTTCCCTCCATTAATACCAACGTTACCGGTCAGAATCGCCAGCATCGAGATAGCACGGGTTGCGATTTCACCGTTAGCGTGACGCTGCGGGCCCCATCCCTGGCTGATAAACGCCGGTTTGGTACTGCCGATTTCACGAGCCAGTTTGATGATTTTGTCTGCCGGAACACCGGTGATTTGCGAGGCCCATTCCGGTGTTTTAGCCACGCCATCTGGCCCTTCACCCAGAATATAAGCTTTATAATGACCATTTTTCGGCGCACTGGCGGGCAGGGTTTTCTCGTCATAGCCAACGCAATATTTATCGAGGAATGCCTGATCCACCAGGTTTTTAGTGATCATGACGTACGCCAGACCGTTAACCAGTGCGGCATCTGTTCCTGGACGAATAGGGATCCACTCATCTTCGCGCCCGGCACCGGTGTCGGTATAGCGCGGATCGATGATGATCATGCGAGCATTAGATTTCTGGCGTGCCTGTTCAAGATAGTAAGTCACCCCACCGCCACTCATTCGCGTTTCGCCTGGGTTATTACCAAACAGCACTACCAATTTACTGTTTTCGATATCCGACGGGCTGTTACCATCTGCCCAGCCGCCGTAGGTATGGTTCAAACCTTCCGCAATTTGCGCGGAAGAGTAGTCACCGTAATGGTTAAGATAACCGCCGCAGCAGTTCATCAGGCGCGCGACCAGGGTATTTCCCGGCGGCCAGGAGCGGGTCATGGTGCCGCCCAGCGTACCGGTGCCATAGTTCAGATAGATAGACTCGTTGCCGTACTCTTTGATCAGGCGCTGCATATTGGTCGCGATGATGTCGTAGGCTTCTTCCCAGCTAATGCGCTCGAATTTGCCTTCACCGCGCGCCCCGACTCGTTTCATCGGATATTTCAGGCGGTCCGGATTGTAGACACGGTGACGCATGGAACGCCCACGCAGGCAGGCGCGAACCTAGTGTAGGCCGTCGTAATTGTCATCGCCGGTATTGTCGTTTCGACATATTTGATTTCACCGTCCACGACGTGCATACGTAGCGGGCAGCGACTACCACAGTTAACTGTACAGGCGCTCCAGATAACCTTTTCGTCTGATTTTGTTGGAATGGCGCTATCGACAGCGTGCGCAATCCGACTAAAAGGTAATGTTAATGCGCTGCTGGCCATTGCCAGGCCGCCGATCGCTGTCGTTTTTACCAAACCACGGCGACTCTCCTCAGCAGCCAATACCGCATCAGGGATTTTCGTTTTCATAATGGCTCACTCAAGCTTGATCACGATTGATTCCAGTAACAAACCGTATTGTGTAATTATTTCTATAGCAGCTCGCTATATAGGCTTGTATACATAGAATAATTTGAAAATCAAAGAGATAGGTAGATTTTCACTCGAAAGTAGTATTACGTGTAAGTGAGGAGTAATTATTGTTCGGTATCAAAGGGAGACAAAAAAAGCGCCCTAAAGGCGCTTTTTAGATTCAGAAAAATTGGGTATTAGCCAATATATTCCAGTCCGTTCATATACGGACGCAGAACTTCTGGTACTTCAATACGACCATCAGCCTGCTGATAGTTTTCCATTACTGCAACCAGCGTACGACCAACAGCCAGACCAGAACCGTTCAGGGTATGAACCAGACGGGTTTTCTTGTCCGACTTGCTGCGGCAACGTGCCTGCATACGACGTGCCTGGAAATCCCAAACGTTGGAGCAGGAAGAGATCTCACGGTAGGTGTTCTGTGCCGGGATCCATACTTCCAGGTCGTAAGTTTTGCAAGCGCCAAAGCCCATGTCGCCAGTGCAAAGGATGATTTTACGGTACGGCAGGCCCAGCAACTGCAGGACTTTTTCTGCATGACCAGTCATCTCTTCCAGCGCCGCCATTGAGTCTTCTGGGCGCACGATCTGCACCATTTCAACTTTGTCGAACTGGTGCATACGGATCAGACCACGGGTGTCACGACCATATGAACCGGCTTCAGAACGGAAGCATGGGGTGTGGGCGGTCATCTTAATTGGCAGATCATCTTCATCGATGATTTCACCGCGCACCAGGTTAGTCAGCGGAACTTCTGCCGTTGGGATCAGCGCATAGTTACTGGTGTCTGCTTCTTCTTCCAGCGGACGAGTATGGAACAGATCGCCAGCAAATTTCGGCAGCTGACCCGTACCGTACAGCGTGTCCTGGTTAACCAGGTACGGAACATAGTTCTCACTGTAGCCATGCTGTTCGGTATGCAGATCCAGCATAAACTGCGACAGTGCGCGGTGCATGCGAGCAATCTGCCCTTTCATTACCACAAAGCGGGAACCAGTCAGCTTAACTGCAGCTGCAAAGTCGAGGCCAGAGTGCATTTCACCCAGCGTCACGTGGTCACGAACTTCAAAGTCAAACTCACGCGGGGTACCCCAGCGGCTGACTTCAACGTTGTCATTTTCGTCTTTACCTACCGGCACTTCATCTGCAGGCAGGTTAGGGATGGTCAGCGCGATATCGCGAATTTCAGCCTGTAAAGCATCCAGCTCGGCTTTTGCTGCATCCAGCTCTTCGCCCAGTTTGTTCACTTCCAGACGTAAAGGCTCGATATCTTCCCCGCGCGCTTTCGCCTGGCCAATGGATTTCGATCGGGAGTTACGCTCCGCTTGCAGGTTTTCCGTTTTGACCTGCAATACTTTACGACGCTCTTCAAGAGCGCCCAGCTTATCTACATCCAGCTTAAAGCCCCGGCGTGCCAGTTTTTCAGCGACTGCGTCTGGCTCATTACGCAGCAGATTGGGATCGAGCATGCTTATCCTGTGCTTATCGAATTAAATGGGAGATGTGGCCACAGCCTGCGACCACAGGGATACAGTAACAACATTACCGCAACGATAACATTAACGGTAGCGTTTTATGGGGCTATTTTGATCCTGTTCAGCCAGCCAGGCGAGCTTTTCACCAATCTTGCCTTCAAGGCCCCTGTTTGTCGGGAAATAATAGCGTGTTTGTGCTATTTCCGGCGGGAAGTAAACCTCACCGGCAGCATAAGCGTTTGCTTCATCATGAGCATAACGATATTCCTGCCCGTAGCCCATTTCCTTCATTAATTTCGTCGGCGCATTACGCAAATGAACCGGCACGTCATAATCCGGGCGTTCGCGAGCATCGGCCAGCGCGGCTTTAAACGCAGTGTAGACAGCGTTGCTTTTTGGCGCGCAGGCCAGGTAAACAATCGCCTGAGCAATGGCGCGTTCACCTTCCGCCGGGCCAACGCGAGTAAAGCAATCCCAGGCCGCAATTGCCACCTGCATCGCCCGTGGATCGGCATTACCGACGTCTTCAGACGCAATCGCCAGACAGCGACGCGCGACATATAACGGATCGCCACCAGCGGTAATAATTCGCGCATACCAGTACAGCGCCGCATCGGGTGCGCTACCACGTACCGACTTATGCAGTGCGGAAATTAGATCGTAAAAGCGATCGCCTTTGTTATCAAAGCGGGCGCTACGTTCACCGGCGATTTCGGTCAGTAATTCAGGCTTCAGGACCCGCTTACCGCTATCATAGACTTCGGCCATATCCGCCATCATTTCCAGCGTATTTAACGCCCGGCGCGCGTCGCCATTCACCAGTTCTGCAATGGCACGTCGTGTATCATCTGGCAGAACAATATCCTGACCACCATAGCCACGGGTTTTGTCTTCCATCGCCTGAGTTAGTACTTGCTCAATATCCTCTGTACTCAGGGATTTCAACAGATAAACACGGGCACGGGAAAGCAGTGCCGAATTAAGCTCAAACGACGGGTTTTCAGTGGTTGCGCCAATAAAAGTGATGGTGCCGTCTTCAATATGTGGCAGAAATGCATCCTGCTGGCTTTTGTTGAAACGGTGAACTTCGTCAACAAAAAGAATAGTGCGGCGACCTGCATTGCGGTTTTGCCGGGCGCGCTCGATCGCCTCGCGAATCTCTTTCACGCCAGAGGTGACGGCAGAAATACGTTCCACATCAGCGTTCGCATAGCGGGCAATCACTTCAGCGAGGGTTGTTTTGCCGGTACCCGGTGGCCCCCAGAGGATCATAGAATGCAAATGCCCGGCTTCGATAGCGCGCGGCAACGGCTTCCCCGCAGCCAGCAAATGTTGCTGACCGATATACTGTGCTAAATTTTCTGGCCGCATACGCGCGGCCAGAGGTTGAAAAGTATTATCCGAAAAATCGAGCGACAGATTGCTCACTCAGGTGCCTCTACTTACGTTGATCATCTACCGTGACGCCTTGCGGCGGGGTGAAGGTAAATTTCGCTGCATCCACAGCCCCATTTTGCTGGGATTTCAGCTGATAACTGCTGCGCTGATCGTCCTGCTCCACCGCGCTAAACTGATGGATTGTGCCATCACGTCCCACGTTAATGGTGAACTGCTTCAGATTGCCATTGCTGGCTTTCGGCGTCAGGACAAAGTCATCGCCATTCTGTTTGATATTGTACTGCTGCCAGTCGCTGGACTGGTTGCGGGCAATCAGCATAAACGGCGTATTACCGGTGGCATCTTTCAGCCAGGTTGCCGTAGCTTGCTCAACGAACGGGTTATAGAACCACAGTGTTTTACCGTCAGAAACCAGAATGCTTTCATCAGGTTGTGTCATATGCCAGTTGAATAAGTTTGGACGTTTCACCCACAGATCGCCCTGACCTTCCTGCACCGCCGCGCCGCTACCGTCAGTCACTTTTTGTGTGAAGCTGGCGTGGAAGCTGCTGACTTTATCCAGGCGGCTTTTCAGATCGCTTGCGGCATCAGCCCAAACGCTGCTTGCTACTAAGCTTGAGAGTAATGCACAGGTGATAGCAATTTTTTTCATCATTATTCCTCAAATTACGTCACTCCCGATCGGGAGTTCCCTCTACTCTCTATTCCAGGCTAATAATCAGCTTGAGGAAAGAAGAAAATACTGAATTTTCAGTTGATAGAGTGCCGGATGCGACGCTACCGCGCCTTATCCGGCAATGCATTAATTAGTCAAACGGCGGTGGGGCCAGCACTTCACGATTACCGTTGTGCCCCTGTTCGCTGACAATCCCCTGCGCTTCCATCTGTTCGATAATACGCGCTGCACGGTTATAACCAATGCGGAACTGACGCTGTACGCCAGAAATTGACGCTTTGCGTTTTTCAGTGACAAACTGCACCGCCTGATCGAACAACGGATCCAGTTCTTCAGCGCCATCGAAACCACCCGCACCACCTTCGCTTTCGCTGTCGGAGGTGATGCCATCAACATACTGTGGGCGACCACGCGCTTTCCAGTCCTGCACCACGGCATGAACTTCCTGATCGCGAACAAAAGCACCATGGACACGTACCGGCAACGTGGAGTTCGGCCCAGAGTAGAGCATATCCCCCATACCCAGCAGTGATTCCGCGCCAGCCTGATCAAGAATGGTACGTGAGTCAATCTTACTGGATACGGTAAAGGCGATACGGGTCGGAATATTCGCTTTAATCAGACCAGTAATAACATCAACCGATGGACGCTGAGTTGCCAGTACGAGGTGGATACCCGCGGCACGGGCTTTTTGCGCCAGACGAGCTATCAGCTCTTCCACTTTTTTACCTACCGTCATCATCAGGTCGGCAAATTCGTCAACCAACACGACAATGTATGGTTCTTTTTTCAGCACCGGATGCTGGGCATCCATACTGTCACCCGGCTTCCAGTACGGGTCTGGAATCGGACGCATCATGCGATCGGCTTCAGCAATTTTTTCGTTATAACCCGCCAGATTACGCACACCCAGCGCAGACATCAGTTTATACCGACGCTCCATCTCGTTAACACACCAGCGCAGCGCGTTGGCGGCATCTTTCATATCAGTAACGACTTCCGTTAACAGGTGCGGAATGCCTTCATAAACCGAAAGCTCCAGCATTTTCGGGTCGATCATGATGAAACGCACATCTTCTGGCTGTGCTTTATAAAGCATGCTCAGGATCATCGCGTTCACACCGACAGATTTACCGGAACCGGTAGTCCCCGCAACCAACAAGTGCGGCATTTTCGCCAGATCGGCAACCACCGGCTCACCGGCGATATCTTTACCCAGCACCACGGTTAATGGCGACGGATTATCGCGGAATTTGGCGTTATCCAAAACTTCGCGCAGATAAACGGTTTGTCGTTTTTTATTTGGTAACTCCAGACCTACATAGGGTTTGCCAGGAATAACTTCAACGACACGCACCGCCACCGTCGAAAGTGAACGGGCAAGGTCCCGTGACAAGTTAGAAATGCGCGCCGCTTTTACGCCAGGAGCCAGGTTAAGTTCAAAGCGAGTGATAACTGGCCCCGGAGAGTAATTAACGACATCGGCTTTAATACGGAAATCAGCCAGACGCGCTTCCACCAGACGCGCCATTTGTTCAAGCGCAAAGGTATCTACCGGCTCCACTTCGCTCGGCGGCGGTGTCAGCAAATCCAGAGAAGGCAGTGGCGTCGTCGGTTTGTGCAACGGACGGCTGTCGCCATTACGCATCAACAGCGGATGAAGCAGGGTATCCTGCGGCTGTGGCGCAACTGGCTGTTGTGGCTGCTGATACTGCGGCTGCGGTGCAACCGGTTGTTGCGGCTGTTGATACTGCGGCTGCGGCGCAACTGGTTGTTGCGGCTGCTGATATTGCTGCTGTGGCGCAACCGGTTGTTGCGGCTGCTGATATTGTGGCTGCGGCGCAACCTGCTGTTGTGGCTGCTGATACTGCTGCTGTGGCGCAACCGGCTGTTGTGGCTGCTGATACTGCTGCTGTGGTGCAACCGGTTGTTGCGGCTGCTGTACAGGTTCAACAATTGGCGTAAACAGCGGTTCGTGTGGACCATCATCCAGCAACGCTTTCATTGGCGAAAATTCAAAATCATCCAGCGAGAACGGATTCGCCCCAGCCGGTTGTTCGCCGGAATAACGTTGTTGTTGAGTTTGCGCAAACTGACGAGCCAGTTCAGCCTCTGCCGCAGCATCTGCATCTTCTGCGTTTACGGGCACATCATGTTGATACTGTTCGCCATAGCGTTGCTGCTGTGTCTGGGCGAACTGACGTGCCAGTTCATCCTGCTGCATCGCATCGATTTCATCATCGTTATACTGATCGCCAGAATCATACTGATTGCGCTGGGCTTCACGGGCTTTTTCTTCCGCCGCACGCTGTGAGGGCAGCTTAATACCGTAAGACGCCAATTCACGACGAGTTGGCACGCGGATACGTTTCGGTCGTGGCAACTGCGGGCCAATCCCCTCTTTGACCTGCGGACGCGGTCCACCGCTATTTGCCAGACTGAAGACTGGCGCGGCAACGGTTGCGGCAGCCCCCGTCGCCAGTGTCGCTTTTTTCACGCCAGATGCCAGCGGAGAAACAGCGGCAGCGGCTTCTACTGGAGGTACTGCTGCAACAGAAGGTGCTTTCAGCGAAGATTTGATCGGTTCTGGTTCTTTAACCGGTTCTGGAATCGGTTGATACCAGGCCGCAAGTTGTTCACGTTCACGGGCTCGCTTCTCTTCCACTTCTTCAAAATAGTAAAGCGGCGGACGCGCGGGTTTTGTCTCTTCTACAACGGGTTCAGGCTCCACAACAGGCTGCTGTTCAACGGGTTGCGGCTGTTGGTACAACGGCTCCTGAGCGGCTGGCTGCTGATAAGTTTGCTCAGTCTGGTATGTAGACTGTGGAGCAAAAGTGGATTGCTGCTCTTCGGCTTGCCAGGCGTTACCTGCCACCGGTTGTTCTGGCGCAGGGGCATAATACGGCTGTTGCGCAGGTTGTTCAGCTGCAGGTGCATAATACGGCTGCTGCGGCTGTACTGGTTGTTGCAGCGGCTCATTATATTGCACTGCAGGCTGCGCATATTGTGACTGCTGTGGGTAACCTTCCGGTGCAGGAGCAATAACCGGCTCTCCCGTTTGTGGACCCGGTACAGGCTGCCAGGCTACTGTAGGTTGCGAAGGTGGAACATCAACAGAGGCAACAGGCGGCGTCTGAGTCACAGGTTCAACCGGCGCAGCCCAGCTTTGTGTCGCCGTGGTAGCAGCAGCTGCTACAGCGACAGGTTCGGTAATTGGCGCACTGTTTAATAATGGATCGTATTCGTCATATTCTGGCTGCGTTGCACGATTGCCCGAAAATAGGACGTCGTCCGGGTCGGCAGCCACACCGCGTGCAGTGTAGGTAATCTCTTCGTCATCATCCATCCGCTTACCGGAGAACAACGCAGCGTCTGTTTGCCGCCCCATCGGATTAATGAATTTTTCCGCCAACCGTTTACGACGCGCTAGCGCGCCGCGAAGAATACGGGCACGGCGTGATTCATGCTGTTTGCCGTGATTTTCATCTTCATACTCTTCGTCGTCTTCATACTCATCTTCATCGACCCAGGTATCATCGCGACGGGTACGATTACTGGCGAAGGTGAGAATGTTTAAAATCCAGCCGCCGAGTTTTTCAGCAATGGTCACCCATGACCAACCGGTGAACAACGTCAGGCCCGCTGCCCAAACGCAGAGCAGCGCAATAGTTCCCCCGCTACTGTGTAGCAGTGGTTGTAGCGTAGTGCTTAGTAAGCTGCCAATGACGCCACCGGAGGCAAAATACCAGATATCGTCAGCGTTGATTGCCGCCAGACCACAGGAGGTAAGGATGAGCGCCAAAACGCCAATGATGCGTAGCGAAACGGCAAAATAATCAATGTATTCGTCGCTGGACTGATGACGCCAGGCAAACCAACAACCGCCGACAATAATGACGGGAATGGTGTAAGCCATCACGCCAAAAATAAAGAACAGCGTATCTGCCAACCACGCACCGGGCATCCCACCTAAATTATGGATAGGTTCATGCCAGGCCGTTTGCGACCAGCTGGGGTCCGAAGGGTTAAAGCTTAGTAAGGCAGCCATCAACCAGACGGCAAACAGGACAATAAGGATCAGCAATGCCTCCAGAAGGCGGCGGCCGCTACTTAACTTTGTCAATGTGACTTCTTTGTCTTCAGTGTATTCCTGGCTCAAGAAAGGCTCTCCAGGTTACAGGCTTTTCCTGCCCGATGCTAAAACGGACAACAGTACCAGGTTACCCCAGTACTGTTGCTGTATGGATTAACAGGAGTGTAATCAAAATACGCCGATTTTGCACCTGTTCCGTGTTAGCGCGTCTTAATAACCAGACGATTACTCTGCTTGACTTCTTCCATAACAACGTATGTCCGTGTGTCATTGACGCCAGGCAGACGCAGCAGGGTTTCCCCCAGCAACTTACGGTAAGCTGACATATCCGGCACGCGTGTTTTCAACAGGTAGTCGAAATCACCAGATACTAAATGACACTCCTGAATTTCTTCAAGTTTTTGTACAGCGGTATTGAATTGTTCAAACACATCCGGTGCGCCACGATTCAGAGTAATCTCAACGAATACCAGAAGTGATGCATCCAGATAATGGGGGTTAAGCAGCGCCGTATAGCCCTGAATAAACCCTTGTCTTTCCAGCCGACGCACACGCTCAAGGCACGGCGTTGGGGAAAGTCCCACACGTTTAGAAAGCTCGACGTTAGAAATACGCCCATCCTTTTGCAACTCATTAAGAATGTTACGATCGATACGGTCGAGATCTTTGCCAGGGCGCTTCTTGCTATCTACCATTATTATTGTCTCTCTGTATTCCTTCCCTACTCCTGTCTGACCCTGAAACATCACTGTTCAGAGTCGCTACCCGTCACGATAGACCGAAATCATGAAGATTCACGGCGCGCAATGCCTGGGTCTACGGTGAGAAGACCGTTGCCTTGTGGCAGCTATCGACATCACGAATGGCGTCTGTCCACGCCATACGTAGATTTCACTAGCACGGTAAACATGGTATTTACATACATGGTTATGCGCATATAAGAATACTGTTTTTTTCTTCCTCGAATGTTTTCGCAAAACACCAGGGGATTGTCAAAGCAAAACATCGATTTTTAGTACAACATGCCAGATATTCATTAACAGGGGCGTTTATTCATCATTTAATCGGCTTATAAAGCGGGAAATTTAAGTAGCAGAGGTGATAATGACGGGAGAATTTGACCTGCTTATCGATGCTGCCGATTGCACAAATTGTTAACAAAATCGTCATACTCTTTTTTTACGTCTGTAAATTCCCTACAATCCTGCCCATTGTCTGCCAACAACTATGGGGATCTCATGGGCACGACCAAACACAGTAAACTGCTTATCCTGGGTTCAGGCCCGGCGGGATACACCGCTGCTGTCTACGCGGCGCGCGCCAACCTGCAACCTGTGCTGATTACCGGCATGGAAAAAGGCGGCCAACTGACCACCACCACGGAAGTGGAAAACTGGCCTGGTGATCCAAACGATCTGACCGGTCCGTTATTAATGGCGCGCATGCACGAACATGCCACCAAGTTTGAAACTGAGATCATTTTTGATCATATCAACAAGGTGGATCTGCAAAACCGTCCGTTCCGTCTGAATGGCGATAACGGCGAATACACTTGCGACGCGCTGATTATTGCCACCGGAGCTTCTGCACGCTATCTCGGCCTGCCCTCTGAAGAAGCCTTTAAAGGCCGTGGGGTTTCTGCTTGTGCAACCTGCGACGGTTTCTTCTATCGCAACCAGAAAGTTGCGGTCATCGGCGGCGGCAATACCGCGGTTGAAGAGGCGCTGTATCTGTCTAACATCGCTTCGGAAGTGCATCTGATTCACCGCCGTGACGGTTTCCGCGCGGAAAAAATCCTTATTAAGCGTCTGATGGATAAAGTGGAGAACGGCAACATCATTCTGCACACCAACCGTACGCTGGAAGAAGTGACCGGCGATCAAATGGGTGTCACTGGCGTTCGTCTGCGCGATACGCAAAACAGCGATAACATCGAGTCACTCGACGTTGCCGGTCTGTTTGTTGCTATCGGTCACAGCCCGAATACTGCGATTTTCGAAGGGCAGCTGGAACTGGAAAACGGCTACATCAAAGTACAGTCGGGTATTCATGGTAATGCCACCCAGACCAGCATTCCTGGCGTCTTTGCCGCAGGCGACGTGATGGATCACATTTATCGCCAGGCCATTACTTCGGCCGGTACTGGCTGCATGGCAGCACTTGATGCGGAACGCTACCTCGATGGTTTAGCTGACGCAAAATAATTTTACAAATCAGTAACAAAAGTAAAGAAGGCGACACCTTGCGACTATGGGTCGCCTTTATTTTTTCCCCGTTGTAACATTGCTCTGCAAATAATTCTGATAACTCACCTGCTAAGCGTGCAATGAATAAATCTCGTCAAAAAGAGTTAACCCGCTGGTTAAAACAGCAAAGCGTCATCTCCCAACGTTGGCTGAATATTTCTCGTCTGCTGGGCTTTGTAAGCGGCATATTGATCATTGCCCAGGCCTGGTTCATGGCGCGAATTCTGCAACATATGATTATGGAGAATATTCCCCGTGAAGCCCTGCTGCTTCCCTTTACGTTACTGGTTCTGACCTTTGTATTGCGCGCATGGGTGGTCTGGTTACGCGAACGGGTGGGTTATCACGCCGGGCAGCATATCCGCTTTGCCATCCGCCGTCAGGTTCTCGACCGTCTGCAACAAGCAGGGCCAGCGTGGATTCAGGGTAAACCTGCGGGGAGCTGGGCGACGCTGGTACTCGAGCAAATTGACGATATGCATGATTACTATGCACGCTATCTGCCGCAAATGGCGCTGGCAGTGTCGGTGCCGTTGCTGATTGTGGTGGCGATCTTCCCCTCTAACTGGGCTGCGGCGCTCATTCTGCTGGGCACAGCACCGCTAATTCCGTTGTTTATGGCGCTGGTTGGAATGGGGGCTGCCGATGCTAACCGGCGTAACTTTCTCGCTCTTGCTCGCTTAAGTGGGCATTTCCTCGATCGCCTGCGCGGCATGGAAACATTGCGTATTTTTGGTCGTGGTGAAGCTGAAATTGAAAGTATTCGTTCTGCTTCGGAAGATTTCCGCCAACGGACAATGGAAGTGCTACGACTGGCGTTTTTATCCTCCGGCATTCTCGAATTTTTTACCTCGCTGTCAATTGCTCTGGTGGCGGTCTACTTTGGTTTTTCCTATCTCGGCGAGCTGGATTTTGGTCACTACGATACTGGGGTGACGCTGGCTGCAGGTTTTCTGGCCCTGATCCTTGCGCCAGAGTTTTTCCAGCCATTACGCGATCTCGGTACGTTTTATCATGCTAAAGCCCAGGCTGTTGGTGCAGC
Source organism: Shigella sp. FJ200513 (assembly GCF_040495915.1). Taxonomy (NCBI): domain Bacteria; kingdom Pseudomonadati; phylum Pseudomonadota; class Gammaproteobacteria; order Enterobacterales; family Enterobacteriaceae; genus Shigella; species Shigella sp. FJ200513. The sequence continues at coordinate 17,290 of NZ_JBDYCV010000045.1, forward strand.
TGACAGTCTGAAAACGTTTATGGAAACCCCGCTCGCCCATCCGCAGCGCGGTGAGGCGGAATTAGCATTGACCGATCCGCTGACCATTGAGGCCGAGGATCTGTTTATCACGTCGCCGGAAGGTAAAACGCTGGCCGGACCGCTGAACTTTACTTTGCCAGCAGGCCAACGTGCAGTGTTGGTTGGCCGCAGCGGTTCAGGTAAAAGCTCACTGCTGAACGCGCTTTCTGGTTTTCTCTCATATCAGGGATCATTACGAATCAACGGGATAGAATTACGTGATTTATCACCAGAATCATGGCGTAAACATCTCTCCTGGGTTGGGCAAAACCCACAATTACCGGCAGCAAAATTGCGGGATAACGTACTACTGGCGCGACCTGATGCCAGCGAACAAGAATTACAAGCAGCGCTGGATAACGCCTGGGTCAGCGAGTTTCTACCGCTCCTGCCACAAGGCGTTGATACACCTGTTGGCGACCAGGCTGCCCGCCTTTCCGTGGGGCAGGCGCAGCGCGTGGCGGTGGCCCGTGCGTTACTAAATCCCTGTTCGCTATTACTGTTGGATGAACCCGCTGCCAGCCTTGATGCTCACAGTGAACAGCGCGTAATGGAGGCGCTGAATGCCGCCTCTCTGCGCCAGACAACGTTAATGGTCACCCACCAGTTAGAAGATCTTGCTGACTGGGATGTCATTTGGGTTATGCAGGATGGCCGGATTATTGAGCAAGGACGTTACGCGGAATTAAGTGTGGCTGGTGGCCCATTCGCCACATTACTGGCCCATCGTCAGGAGGAGATTTAAATGCGCGCTTTGCTACCCTATCTGGCACTGTATAAACGTCATAAATGGATGTTAAGTCTTGGTATTGTGCTGGCAATTGTGACGCTGCTCGCCAGTATCGGTCTGTTGACACTTTCCGGCTGGTTCCTCTCGGCCTCAGCGGTTGCGGGGGTTGCCGGACTGTACAGCTTCAACTATATGCTACCCGCTGCGGGCGTGCGTGGTGCCGCAATCACCCGTACTGCCGGGCGTTATTTTGAACGTCTGGTAAGTCACGACGCGACTTTCCGCGTGTTGCAGCATCTGCGCATTTACACCTTCAGCAAATTGTTGCCCCTCTCCCCTGCCGGACTGGCGCGCTATCGTCAGGGCGAATTGCTCAACCGCGTGGTGGCGGATGTTGATACGCTCGATCATCTTTACCTGCGCGTTATCTCGCCGCTGGTGGGCGCTTTTGTGGTGATTATGGTGGTGACAATCGGGTTAAGTTTCCTTGATTTCACCCTCGCCTTTACGCTGGGCAGCGTTATGTTACTGACGCTTTTCCTGATGCCACCGCTGTTTTATCGTGCGGGAAAAAGCACCGGGCAAAATCTGACTCATCTTCGCGGACAGTATCGCCAACAACTGACGGCCTGGCTGCAAGGGCAAGCTGAGCTGACCATTTTTGGTGCCAGCGATCGTTATCGCACGCAACTAGAGAATACAGAAATTCAATGGCTGGAAGCGCAACGCCGTCAATCTGAACTGACCGCATTGTCGCAAGCGATAATGCTGCTCATTGGCGCGTTAGCGGTGATCCTGATGCTGTGGATGGCGTCTGGCGGCGTTGGCGGCAATGCTCAACCCGGCGCATTAATTGCCCTGTTTGTCTTTTGTGCGTTAGCCGCGTTTGAAGCACTGGCACCAGTAACGGGTGCATTTCAGCATCTGGGGCAAGTCATTGCCTCTGCCGTACGTATCTCTGACTTAACGGATCAAAAACCGGAGGTCACCTTCCCTGATACCCAAACTCGTGTTGCCGATCGCGTTTCGCTGACATTACGGGATGTTCAGTTCACTTATCCGGAGCAATCCCAACAGGCACTTAAAGGGATTTCTCTTCAGGTAAACGCCGGGGAACATATAGCGATTCTCGGGCGAACCGGATGCGGCAAATCAACACTGTTACAACTGCTGACCCGCGCATGGGACCCGCAACAGGGCGAGATTTTGCTTAACGATAGCCCCATAGCCAGCCTGAATGAAGCGGCTCTACGACAGACCATCAGCGTTGTTCCTCAGCGAGTGCATCTGTTTAGCGCCACACTGCGTGATAATCTGTTACTCGCCTCGCCTGGCAGTAGTGATGAGGCTCTGTCGGAGATCTTGCGTCGCGTTGGTCTGGAGAAGCTGCTCGAGGATGCAGGTCTCAACAGTTGGTTAGGTGAAGGCGGACGCCAGCTCTCCGGTGGTGAACTGCGCCGTCTGGCTATCGCCCGTACGCTGTTACATGATGCGCCACTGGTGTTGCTGGATGAACCTACCGAAGGCTTAGATGCCACAACCGAAAGCCAGATCCTTGAATTGCTTGCAAAAATGATGCGTGAGAAAACGGTGTTAATGGTCACCCATCGACTTCGCGGACTCTCTCGTTTCCAACAAATAATAGTGATGGACAACGGGCAAATTATTGAGCAAGGTACTCACGCAGAACTGCTTGCCAGACAGGGGCGTTATTACCAGTTCAAGCAGGGTTTGTAAGCTATTATTGAACGATCCGACTTGCGTGGAGTTTTGCGGTCATGCGCTTGGTTCAGCTTTCTCGCCATTCAATAGCCTTCCCTTCCCCGGAAGGCGCATTACGTGAGCCTAACGGCCTGCTGGCACTTGGGGGCGATCTTAGCCCTGCGCGCCTGTTAATGGCTTACCAGCGTGGTATTTTTCCGTGGTTTTCTCCAGGCGACCCCATCCTCTGGTGGTCGCCCGATCCCCGCGCGGTGCTATGGCCAGAATCACTGCATATCAGCCGTAGTATGAAGCGATTTCATAAACGCTCGCCCTATCGTGTCACGATGAATTACGCTTTTGGTCAGGTCATTGAAGGCTGTGCCAGCGATCGCGAAGAAGGAACCTGGATCACGCGTGGCGTGGTCGAAGCCTACCATCGCCTTCACGAACTCGGTCATGCCCACTCCATTGAAGTCTGGCGTGAAGATGAGCTTGTCGGCGGTATGTACGGCGTGGCCCAGGGAACGCTATTTTGTGGCGAGTCCATGTTCAGCCGGATGGAAAATGCGTCTAAAACGGCGCTTCTGGTATTCTGTGAGGAATTTATCGGTCATGGCGGTAAGCTTATCGACTGCCAGGTCCTTAACGATCACACAGCATCGCTTGGTGCCTGCGAAATTCCCCGCCGGGATTACCTTAATTATCTCAATCAAATGCGCCTCGGACGATTGCCGAATAATTTCTGGGTACCACGGTGCTTGTTTTCACCACAAGAATGAATGTTTTCGGCACATTTCTCCCCAGAGTGTTATAATTGCGGTCGCAGAGTTGGTTACGCTCATTACCCCGCTGCCGATAAGGAATTTTTCGCGTCAGGTAACGCCCATCGTTTATCTCACCGCTCCCTTATACGTTGCGCTTTTGGTGCGGCTTAGCCGTGTGTTTTCGGAGTAATGTGCCGAACCTGTTTGTTGCGATTTAGCGCGCAAATCTTTACTTATTTACAGAACTTCGGCATTATCTTGCCGGTTCAAATTACGGTAGTGATACCCCAGAGGATTAGATGGCCAAAGAAGACAATATTGAAATGCAAGGTACCGTTCTTGAAACGTTGCCTAATACCATGTTCCGCGTAGAGTTAGAAAACGGTCACGTGGTTACTGCACACATCTCCGGTAAAATGCGCAAAAACTACATCCGCATCCTGACGGGCGACAAAGTGACTGTTGAACTGACCCCGTACGACCTGAGCAAAGGCCGCATTGTCTTCCGTAGTCGCTGATTGTTTTACCGCCTGATGGGCGAAGAGAAAGAACGAGTAAAAGGTCGGTTTAACCGGCCTTTTTATTTTGTGATATGTATGAAGTACTTTGGAAGTATAAGTCCATAACTTGTCTCGATGTAGATATACTGCACAAGTTGTTTACAGTATGAGCAAACAATAATTATCATTAAAATTCTTCTTGACCGTTTTACTCCAACTCCCTATAGTAGCGCCCCGTTGCCACCCATGAGGTTTGGTAGCAAAACAATTTGGTGAGGTGTCCGAGTGGCTGAAGGAGCACGCCTGGAAAGTGTGTATACGGCAACGTATCGGGGGTTCGAATCCCCCCCTCACCGCCATATTTAAAGAAGAGCTCGTACGAAAGTGCGAGCTTTTTTTTCGCATTTTATCTGTCTGTACGGCAGTGAACATGGTGGGCGGGTGGAGTATGTTACCTGTGAATTTCTAAGCTGCCTGTACGGCAGTGAACGCGTTCGCAAAGGTTTTACCGCACCCCGTCGATTTCTAAGCTGCCTGTACGGCAGTGAACTCAAATACTACACGTTTAGCCCGTTGTTAATAAAGCAAAACCATCCCATTCTCCTGCAGCACCCTTTTTTATCCTTACCTTCCAGCAGCACTAATTATCAACAACTTACCTTCACCTCCAAAAATAGGGTTTTCACCGTTCCACCCCATAAATAAAAAGTCCGTAACCCCTGACGAGATTACGGACTTCACCAACCTACCTGACAATCAGATTAATGCGCTGCTTCCGCCTTGTGCTTTTGTGCACTCTGGAATCCGTAAGTCAGCTCATTTTTCTCTTTATCCAGCGCAACCGTCACCTGACCGCCGTCCACCAGCGAACCAAACAGCAGTTCGTTGGCGAGCGGTTTTTTCAGGTTGTCCTGGATGACACGCGCCATCGGACGTGCGCCCATTGCCCGGTCGTAACCTTTCTCGGCCAGCCAGTTACGCGCTTCCTGGCTCACTTCCAGAGAAACACCTTTCTGATCCAGCTGAACCTGCAACTCGACGATGAATTTATCCACCACCTGATGGATCACGTCAGTTGACAGATGATCGAACCAGATAATGTTGTCGAGACGGTTACGGAATTCCGGTGTAAAGATCTTCTTGATCTCTTCCATCGCATCGGTGCTGTTATCCTGGTGGATAAGACCAATGGATTTGCGCTCAGTTTCCCGTACCCCGGCGTTAGTGGTCATCACCAGCACCACGTTACGGAAGTCCGCTTTGCGTCCGTTGTTATCGGTCAGCGTACCGTTGTCCATCACCTGCAACAGAATATTGAACACGTCCGGATGCGCTTTCTCGATTTCGTCCAGCAGCAGCACCGCATGTGGATGCTTGATTACCGCATCGGTCAGCAAACCGCCCTGATCAAAACCAACGTATCCCGGAGGCGCACCAATCAGACGGCTGACGGTATGGCGTTCCATATACTCGGACATATCAAAGCGCAGAAGCTCAATGCCCAACGCTTTCGAAAGCTGTACCGTCACCTCTGTTTTCCCGACCCCGGTAGGACCGGCAAACAGGAACGAACCGACCGGTTTATGTTCGTGACCTAAACCTGCACGCGCCATCTTAATGGCTTCAGTCAGCGCCTCAATGGCTTTATCCTGGCCGAAGACCAGCATTTTCAGGCGATCGCTGAGTTTTTTCAGGGTATCGCGGTCACTCTGAGAAACACTCTTCTCTGGAATGCGTGCAATACGGGCCACCACGGACTCAATATCCGCCACATTAACGGTTTTCTTGCGTTTGCTTACCGGCATCAGACGTGCGCGAGCGCCTGCTTCGTCGATAACATCAATGGCTTTATCCGGCAGATGACGATCGTTAATGTATTTCACCGCCAGCTCTACCGCCGCACGCACCGCTTTTGCGGTATAACGCACGTCGTGGTGCGCTTCATACTTCGGTTTCAGGCCATTGATGATTTGAACAGTTTCTTCGATCGACGGTTCAGTAATATCAATTTTCTGGAAGCGACGCGCCAGAGCACGGTCTTTCTCGAAAATGTTGCTGAACTCCTGATAGGTTGTCGAACCAATTACGCGAATTTTACCGCTGGAGAGCAACGGTTTGATTAGGTTAGCCGCATCGACCTGACCACCAGACGCTGCACCCGCACCGATAATGGTGTGGATCTCATCAATAAACAGGATGCTGTTAGTGTCCTGCTCCAGCTGCTTGAGCAACGCTTTAAAACGTTTTTCAAAGTCGCCGCGATATTTTGTGCCCGCTAACAGAGAACCGATATCGAGAGAGTAAATCGTACAGTCAGCCATCACTTCCGGCACATCACCCTGAACAATTCGCCAGGCAAGACCTTCTGCAATCGCGGTTTTACCGACACCAGATTCCCCCACCAGCAGCGGGTTGTTTTTACGGCGACGGCAGAGAACCTGAATAGCACGCTCCAGCTCTTTCTCACGACCAATTAGTGGGTCGATTCCGCCCACACGCGCAAGCTGGTTCAGGTTCGTCGTGAAATTCTCCATACGTTCCTCCCCACCAGCTTGTTCTTCGCTGTTTGGCTGGCTGCCAGGATCAGAAGACTGTGTCGGCTCGTCTTTACGCGTGCCATGAGAGATAAAGTTCACCACATCGAGACGGCTGACTTCATGTTTACGCAACAGATATGCCGCCTGCGACTCCTGTTCGCTGAAGATAGCGACCAGAACGTTTGCACCGGTAACCTCATTGCGACCGGAGGACTGGACATGGAAGACCGCACGTTGCAGTACACGCTGAAAACTCAGCGTCGGCTGTGTGTCGCGCTCCTCTTCACTGGCAGGCAGAACGGGTGTGGTTTGTTCAATAAAGGCTTCCAGTTCCTGACGGAGCGCAACCAAATCCACAGAACACGCTTCCAGCGCCTCCCGGGCAGATGGGTTACTGAGCAGCGCCAGTAACAAGTGCTCGACGGTCATAAACTCATGACGGTGCTCGCGCGCTCTGGCGAAAGCCATATTTAAACTGAGTTCCAGTTCTTGATTGAGCATAGGCACCTCCCCCAATTTTTATGCCTGCATTCAGGCTTTTTCTAGCGTACACAGCAATGGATGCTCATTCTCCCTCGCGTACTTGTTCACCATCGCCACTTTGGTTTCTGCAACCTCGGCGGTAAAGACTCCGCAAATGGCCTTCCCCTGGTAGTGAACAGCGAGCATCAATTGCGTTGCACGTTCTACATCATAAGAAAAGAATTTTTGTAACACGTCAATAACAAACTCCATCGGAGTGTAATCATCATTGACTAATATCACTTTATACATAGATGGCGGTTTTAGCGCGTCGCGAACTTTTTCTTCCGCCAGTTGATCAAAGTCCAGCCAGTCGTTCGTTTTACCCATTGTCAGTTATCATCTTCGGTTACGGTTATCGGCAGAACGCCCTGCCGCTGACAAGAGCTTATTTGCCTGACCAATCTACTCCACATGATAGATAACTATCATCTATCGTTGGCATCAGCGACATCTGTCACATTCCTGTCAATAGCGTTAACTGCTTCAAATTTTTGATTCATACCTGCCCCCTGGCCCCTGTCAAATGCTTGACGGCTCGCCCTAATTCTCTAAATTGTATTTCTAGAGTTGGCGAGGTTTTGAACAGCCCCCTCTCTGACCCCGGTTTATTCCATCTTACTTGTATAAGATTTGCGAAGGATGTCGAAGCATGGAAAAGGGTACTGTTAAGTGGTTCAACAATGCCAAAGGGTTTGGTTTCATCTGCCCTGAAGGCGGCGGCGAAGATATTTTCGCTCATTATTCCACCATTCAGATGGATGGTTACAGAACGCTAAAAGCTGGACAATCCGTTCAGTTTGATGTCCACCAGGGGCCAAAAGGCAATCACGCCAGTGTTATTGTGCCCGTCGAAGTAGAAGCGGCAGTCGCATAGCTCTTCTGTCTCATTGTGTACATCCTAAAGGCAAAATGCCAGCCCGATCGGCTGGCATTTTTATCTCAAAAATTACTCCCGTGCCAGAGCATCTACTGGATCCAGTCGTGCCGCATTTCGTGCGGGTAACCAGCCAAATAAAATCCCGGTGGCCGTCGAGCAGAGAAACGCCAGCAGCAGCGCCAACGGTGAAAAACCAATCTCCCAGCCGGGTAAGAAAAGCTGCAAGGTGAAAGCAATTAACAGTGACAGTGTTATTCCCAACGCGCCACCGACCAGGCAAACCAGTACGGCTTCGATCAGGAACTGTTGCAAAACATCGCTTGCTCGCGCACCTACAGCCATGCGAATGCCAATTTCCCGCGTCCGCTCGGTCACTGACACCAGCATAATATTCATTACACCAATACCGCCCACCACCAGCGAAATCACCGCCACCAGCGTCAGAAACAGTTGTAAAGTACGTGTGGTCTTTTCAACAGTTTTCAAGACGCCGTCCATGTTCCAGGTAAAGAAATCCTTCTTACCGTGGCGCAGTGAAAGTAAACGCGTGAGTTGCTGTTCCGCCTCGGCGCTGTCAAATCCTTCTTTCACCCTGACAGTAATGGAGTTAAGCCACGACTGGCCCATAACTCGCCCGGACATCGTGCTGTAAGGTAGCCAGACACGCAGCACTTTACTGCTACCAAACATCGACTGTTTTTCTTCCGCCACACCAATGACTCTGGCGGGCATATTGCCGACCAGAATCACCTCGCCAACCACATCTGCTTTATGGGGGAAAAGCTGGCGGCGAGTATTACTGTCGAGAACCACGACCTGCGCACGACCGTTCAGCTGCTCCTGATTAAAGGTGTTTCCTTCACTGAAGGTCATGCCATAGACATTAAAATAATCGCCGCTCACGCCATTGGCACTGGCAGCAACATCAACATTGTTATAACGCAGGCGCAGGTTTTGCGAGACGGCAGGTGTGGCTGAGGCGACCCACGGTTGTTTTTGGATGGCGATTAAGTCGTCGTACTTCAGCGCCTGCTGATATTGCGGATCGTCATCGCCAAAATCTTTCCCGGGATAGACATCAATAGTATTCGTACCAATAGAACGAATATCCGCCAGCACCATTTGTTTGGCGGCGTCACCCACCACGACAATGGAAACCACCGACGCAATACCGATAATAATCCCCAGCATGGTCAGTAAAGTACGCATTTTATTCGCTGCCAGCGCCCGCCATGCCATCGTCAGCGCCTCGTTAAAACCGCTGACAAACTGCCGCCAGCCAGACACTGTATTGACAACAGGCTCCGTCCCGCCAGCAACATTCACTTTTTCAATGGCGGGAGGATTGCGCACAATTTCGCCGTCGCGAATTTCGATCACCCGCTCGGCCTGAGCAGCGACCTGCGGATCGTGGGTGACGATAATCACCGTATGCCCGCGATCGCGCAGCTGATGCAGGATCGCCATCACCTCTTCGCCAGAATGGCTGTCCAGTGCGCCGGTCGGTTCATCGGCAAGAATTACCTGACCGCCGTTCATCAATGCCCGCGCGATGCTGACGCGCTGTTGCTGACCACCCGAAAGCTGTGCCGGATAATACTCTGTACGGTCTTCCAGCCCCAGCCGTTGCAGCAACTCCTGGGCACGAAGCAGTCGCTGTTTCCGCTCAAGACCGGCATAGACGGCGGGTACTTCAACGTTCTGCTCGACGGTTAAATGCGGAAGCAAATGGTAACGCTGGAAAATAAAGCCGAAATGCTCGCGGCGCAGTTGCGCCAGCGCATCGGCGTCCAGCGTGGCAATATCCTGACCGGCTACGCGATAGGTGCCGCTGGTGGCCTTATCCAGGCAGCCGAGAATATTCATCAGGGTCGATTTACCGGAACCCGAAGCGCCAACAATCGCGACCATCTCACCCGCATAAATATTGAGGCTGATGCCCTTCAGCACCTCAACCTGCTCATCACCGGCAGGATAGCTGCGACGAATATCCTTTAATTCGAGCAAAGGCGTCATTGTGCAGCTCCTGGTTTGGCCTCACCAATCACCACTTCATCGCCCGCTTCCAGCCCTTTGACAATCTCAACATCGGTATCGTTACGTGCGCCAATCGTCACTTCACGCTCGCGTGTTTCACCATTACGCAACAATTTGACTTTATAACGATTATCGCCAACCGGATCGCCTAACGCCGACAGAGGGATCGTCAACACATTTTTCACATCGGTGAGCTGAATATGCACTTGCGCGGTCATATCCAGCCGCAGCAAACCATTGGGGTTGGGTACTTCAAAACGGGCGTAATAGAAAATAGCGTCGTTTACCTTTTCCGGCGTCGGTAGCACATCCTTGATTTGCCCCTCGTAGCGCGTCAGTGGATCGCCAAGCACCGTAAACCAGGCTTTTTGCCCCGGCTTCAGGTGGATTACATCCGCTTCAGAAACCTGCGCTTTTACCAGCATAGTGCTCATATCTGCCAGCGTCAGAATGTTCGGTGCTTGCTGTGCGGCAATCACCGTCTGGCCTTGCAGAGTGGTGATTTGCGTCACTTCCCCAGCCATCGGGGCAACGATACGGGTGTAATCGAGATTGGTTTTAGCCGTATCGAGAGAGGCCTGATTGCGCTTGATTTGCGCGTCAATGGTGCCAATTTGCGCCTGTTTCACAGCCATCTCCGTCGCGGCGGTATCGAGATCCTGCAGTGAAACCGCTTGCGTTTGTGCCAGACGTTGCTGACGGGAATACGTCACCCGCGCCAGTTTCAGCTCCGCTTCCGCCTGCTGCCGCTGCGCGCGTAGCTCCATCAGCGTTGCTTCGACCTCCTTGATCTGGTTTTCAGCCTGTTCAGGATCAATGACCCCTAAAAGCTGGTCTTTTTTTACTTTATCGCCAATCGCCACCGACAGCGTTTTCAACTGACCGCTGACCTGCGCGCCCACGTCAACCTTACGCAGCGCGTCCAGCTTTCCGGTCGCCAGCACGCTTTGCTGTAAATCACCGGGGCGCACAATCAGTGTCTGATAAGTCGGCACGGGTGCGTTAAGAATTCTCCATAACGTAATCAGTCCGGCGATGACTATCACCAGCGCAATAACGTAACGCTTCTTCACGGTTTTCCGCTTTTTCATAAATATTCTGAATACTCCATATGCCAATCCGGGTCATTAACTTCAACGAAATATCAACAAAACCCTAAAATTTACGTTAGTAATCACACTATTGATGTTTGGTTAAGATACGCAATGGTGAAATCGACGTCATGTATAACCATTGATTTCATGAATATGTCGCAGCTAACTGAACGGACCTTTACGCCATCTGAATCTCTCAGCAGCCTGTCACTTTTTCTTAGTCTGACACGTGGACAGTGTCGGCCGGGTAAATTCTGGCATCGCTGTAGTTTTCGCCAGAAATTTTTGCTGCGCTCGTTGATTATGCCGCGTTTAAGCGTTGAGTGGATGAACGAACTTTCCCACTGGCCTAATCTCAATGTGTTGTTAACGCGCCAGCCGCGACTGCCTGTGCGTCTGCATCGCCCTTACCTTGCCGCGAATCTTAGCCGTAAGCAATTGCTGGAGGCGTTACGTTACCATTATGCGTTACTCCGCGGGTGTATGTCGGCGGAAGAATTCAGCTTATATTTGAATACCCCCGGGCTGCAACTGGCTAAACTGGAAGGCAAAAACGGTGAGCAGTTCACGCTTGAGCTGACCATGATGATCTCAATGGATAAAGAAGGTGACAGCACAATCCTGTTCCGCAACAGCGAAGGTATTCCTCTGGCAGAGATCACGTTTACCCTGTGTGAATATCAGGGGAAAAGAACGATGTTTATTGGCGGACTGCAAGGCGCAAAATGGGAAATTCCACATCAGGAAATCCAGAATGCGACGAAAGCCTGCCACGGGCTATTTCCCAAACGCCTCGTGATGGAAGCGGCCTGTCTGTTTGCCCAACGTTTGCAGGTAGAGCAGATTATTGCCGTCAGCAATGAAACGCATATTTACCGCAGCCTGCGTTATCGCGATAAAGAAGGCAAGATCCATGCTGATTACAACGCGTTCTGGGAGTCGGTTGGCGGCGTATGTGATGCTGAACGCCATTACCGCCTTCCAGCACAGATAGCACGAAAAGAGATTGCCGAAATCGCCAGTAAAAAACGGGCTGAATACCGTCGGCGCTATGAGATGCTCGACGCTATTCAGCCACAAATGGCCACGATGTTTCGCGGTTAATCCGCGCGACCGCGCGCCAGCCACAGCACGCGTGAGAACATTTTTTTCAGCAGCGTTGGTACGGAGTCCACACCACGACGTCCTGCCTCCATTGCCACTTCAATGGCAAGATCGGGTTTGGAAGAGCGATGGATCGCTTTCGAGATAATTTTGCGTAGATTCATCGGTACATTTTCCGGGATTTGCGCCACGCGGTGGAACACATCGGAAAATCCCTGGCGATACATAAAATGTTCCATATCCAGCGCCGGTAACGCCGTTAAATGTTCTCGTTCGGCTTCCCGATCGTTATTCAACAGGCTGCGTACCGTAGCGGCATATTTCTTCCCTGCTTCATCGCCATCGACCAGTACATGCCATTCAATCCCCATTCGGCGGGCAAATTTAACCAGTGGCTTTAGCCCGGACTGGGCAAACTCAATGACCTTGATCCCTTCGGCATCAAAATGATGTCCGCACTGACGCGCCAGTTCATTGATAACCCAGGTTTCCGTTTCCCCTTCCACCAGCAACCAGCAGCGAGCAAACAGCGATGACGGACGATTAAAACGAATGTGAAAAGAGATGCGGCGGCTGTCTTCGGTGCTCAAGCCACTTGGCCCCAGACGCCAGGCGGCAACACGAGAAGATTCACGCACCAGGCGGCAAACATGTTCCACTGGAGTTAACGAAAGCAGCTCGCCAGAGTTGGTGGTAGCAATACGCTGTAAAGGCAAAAGATTCAACAGATGCCAGGCAACGGAAAGCATAATCGGATGCAGGCGGGTTTCTGGATCTTCAATTAGCAATAACGGACGCGCGTCTTTATCCAGTCGCAATGTGCCTTTTGCCTGCAATAAAGTAGCAAACAGGCCGAGCAAAATAACCCGATACGAGCGCCCTCCAGGTCGGTCAATCATCCGGTTGATGATGTCCAGATAGCGCCAGCTTCGTTGCTCATTGCTGGCCCGCCGCCGCATTAAACGATATCGCGCCTGTCCAGCCCCCTGCTCAGAGAAATAATGCTCAAGCAACTGCACCATTGCGGAAAGTCCCTGACGAATCTGTCCATCAGAGAGATTTTGCGGATGTGAGGACAACTCACGGGCGAGGAAATCGAGCTGGCGCGCGGTGACTTCCACATTGGGGACATTTGGCACCGTGCCGTTACGAATACGGCGCATAAAACGGGCATCACGCAAGCGCAGCACCGGCATTAAACGCACCAGATGGCGTGCCTGATCGTTAATATCCTCAACATCAATCGGATGTCCGTCTTTATCGAGAAAACTGCGCAGTGTCATCACGCTGCCGTCTTCCGCACTCTCCCCTTCCAGACGATAAAAAATACGGTGATAGCCATCGGTGCATGGCGTCCAGCACGCTTCCAGCGGCCGATAACGGCGAACCCGATGTCGGCCTGGCAGCGATTCGCGGAAGGTCAAAATAATATGCAGATGATGTTCTCGCCCGTTGATATCTCCCGGCGGGAACCAGAAATCGTCGCGCTCAAAATGGTAGAGATCTGATTCTGGCGATAGCAGCAGGGTTAAGGCGTCCAGCAAGCTGGATTTACCCCACGCGTTCTCCCCAATCAGGACGTTGTTTTGTTCGAGCATCAACGACAAACGGTTGATACCGCGAAAACCCACAATTTCAACGCGCTCAAGAATCATATCCCCTCCAGAAATATGTGACTTATCCTTTACGCTCGCAGTATAACGGGAAAGGCCTTGCTAATACGTGATGACATCACATTTAAGCATGGCAATTGTCTGAAAAATGAGCGAATAATCGCGTTATACTCCCTCTTGCTGATAAGCCCGCAAAAACAACAAAATCAAATAATTAGCATGATAAATTATTTTTTATTACGCCTAAAGGATTAAATCTTTTGCTTGCACTACACTGTCAATCAGACAAATGACTATATGGGGCAACCCGCTGTTGCCCTAAATCAAATTTACTGGATTTATTTATCTGGTGAATGACTCGCCTTCGTTTTTAAAATAGCCGCGCATTATTTCCGTCGTCATTTTTTACGACGACCCTATAAAACGACCATATTTTTCGGTAATGCTGCCAACTTACTGATTTAGTGTATGATGGTGATTTTAAGGTGCTTGCGTGGCTTCCATTTCCATCAGA
>NZ_JBDYCV010000046.1:0-30454 GCF_040495915.1 Shigella sp. FJ200513
ATCGGTGGAGCTGCATGACAAGGTCATCGGGCATTATCTGAACATAAAACACTATCAGTAAGTTGGAGTCATTACCCCGTACCTAAATCGCCCAGACGGGTGGAAATATAAGGAAACGCGATTACCACACCAACCCGGAATACAGCCAGAGAAATCAATGCTAACGGTAATTTTTTCTTAATCGCCTCTTTATTCAGATATTGAAATGCCCACTCCAGCAAATAAAACAGGATAAAGGTCATAACCCCTGAAAACGATCCGGATAATATTATCCCTGCGAGAATCAGGGCATCTGTTTTAGGCGTTTTGATACCAAACTGTTTGATGCTGAGCCAAATTGAGATTAATGCCAGAGCGAAAAATGCCGGTTCGAAATAAAGTGCTGTCGTGCGCTTGCCGCCGAATTTAATGAAATTCAGCACATAGCTGTTGCTGTAAATCAGATATTTCGAAATCGACTCCATAATACTGCTGCCACCGGTGAGGATAATTTGCGCCATCTCCACCGCCGCCAGCGCCACCACCAGTCCGACCACCAGATAAAAGAAACGTAATATCTTACGATGGTTGTGTGGCGAAATTGTTTTAAAACGAATACTCCACACCATGCCAATAATGATCACAATATAGACAAACAGCATAGTTGAAGTGACGTATTTACCGGCATCCAACGACTGACCAAACAGGTAGTTAAACGCCGTGAGTCCCGCGCCAATCCCTAAGGCAATCATCAATTTTTTAATGCTGATGCGTTCTAAAAACAGCAGTAACAAGACAGGTAAAAAAGTGACGATGGTGATGGGGAAACTTTCGCCAAGCTGGGCGATTTTGACGTTAACCAGCAGGTAGATCAGTGGCAGCAGCAGGTAGCTACAGATTCTGATAGAAGTTGACATACTCCTCCAGCATCTGTTGTCCACTGTAGGCGGCGCGACTGCGTTGGCTGAACTCAGCCAGCGTGGTACCAAATATCGCCTGCGCGATTTCCGGTTTGCTTAACTGTACCAGTTGCAGCACCTCTTCTTCACTGACGGTTTTACCACCGGATTTTTGCAGCACTTCCCGCGCCGCATCGCTATGGGTGGCAATCACCGGCACGCCAATCGATAGCGCCTCACACAAAATCAGCGGGTAGTTATCGACACGAGAACTGAACACCAGCGCATCCATCTGATTGAGCGCGCTCATCAACTTGCGCTTGTCAGTTTCAAAGCCGTGATTAACCACGTTGCCAGCGGTGAACGGCGAGAACTTACCAAAGGTATGCAGTTCGATTTTGTCGCCCAGCGCCATCATCTCACGCACCAGTTGCTGGTTAGTTTTGCCGTCGTAACGCAGGTCATGCGCCACCACTGCGATTTTCGGCTTGCCCTGAGTTTCGCGCACCGGAGGCAGATCTGCCAGAATCGCTTCGGTTGCCATATCAATGCCATTATTGATAATCCGGCAACGCCCTGGCCCGTACAGACTATTGAAAGCGTCAGCCACATGCTGGCTGGGGGAAATAAACTGACAGCCCAGCGCCAGCATCTCGCGGAATAACTGGCGTTTGCCCGCCACCAGCTGGTGCGCGCGATCAATCTTCACCGGCGGATAGTTATTTAAGGTCGGGCATTTCTGGCAGCCCGTTTTCCAGCCTTCGCAACCGTCGGTAAAGGCGCAGCGTCCGGTTACACTCCAGTGGTCGTGCAGCGTCCAGACCAGGGTGACATCCGGTTTATGGTTTTTCACTTTTTCGCAAAAGCGCACCACGCTGTTAAGATTCAACCAGTAGCTGTGCAGCACATGAAAATGCAGGACCACCGGACCCGGTGTGCGAGTAATGGTGCGATATAACTCATTGAAATTGCCGAACAGATCGCGATTAAACAGACGAAACAACGCAATGTTCGCCATCGCGGTCATCCGCGGCGTATGTTTGATGACCTGCGGATAGTTCTGATGGCTGACGCTCTCTTTGCCGCCTTTGCCGTAGCCGTAGACAAAATGTGACGCCAGCCCCTGTTGCAGCGCACGCTGGTGGAGATCTAACGCCACACCTGCTGCCCCGCCTTCCGCCAGTCGCACATTAAATTGCAGAATATTCATTTAATCACCTTCACTCGCGCTTTTTCTCCCACCACCAGCGCGTTGTCCGGGACAGAGTCGAGCACCACGCTGCCCGCACCCACGGTGACGTTGTTACCAAGCGTGATATCACCAAGAATAATGACGTTGGCACCGAGTTCGACGCCGTTGCCAATGTGTGGACATGCCATGTTATCGGCACCCCGATTGCCGATAGTGACGCCGTGGCGAATGGTGAAATCATCCCCCGCCACCACGTTTTTATTGATCACTACGGCGTAACCGTGATGGATAGTAAAGCGGCGGCCAATGGTCGCGGCGGCCTGGATTTCATAACCGAAAAAGCATTCGGTGATAATGCGATACAGCACCAGCAGCGGGGCCGCCCACAGATTGTTGAGGACGTTCTTTTTGCGCCACACCGAACAAAAATGAGCGACGCGATAGGCAAGTACCATGCAGCACGGGCGTAAACTCCAGCTGTTGGCGCGCAGATCTTCCAGCATCTTTAGCGCCCCCGAATACCATCAGCCAGACGTTTGCCGTTACGCACCGACAGCAGCGTCAACAAGGTGCGCCAGGTCATACGTTTATTGCGGATCTGGTAGAGGGTAAACAGCTGATATTTTTTACTGGCGCGGTCGAATTTGTCTTTGTGCTTGCGGTAAAAGTGGAAGTATCCGGAGAATTTTTTCGGTGACGAGGTGATCTGCATTTCGCCGTGATTGATATGCAGGATCTGCGTCGCCTCTTCCACTTTCCACGGTTCGCCGTACTCCACCACCATCCGCAGGAATATGTCGTAATCCTGTGCTGCTTTCAGTTCGGTATCGAACAAACACTCTTTGAAACGCCATGCCCAGGTAAAGACCTGATTGCCAATGATATTACGTTTATAGAACAGGCGGCGTGAGTACGGCGATTTGGGATACAGTGGTAAGCTCGCCGGTTGGGAATAAACTTCTCCCTAGCAAACGTAGTCGTTAGCGTACAAAAAGGCGTGTGTGACCAGTTGCTGTTTATGGGCGAGGAAGACGCTCAGGCGGTTGGGCGTCCATTCATCATCATCATCGATCCCGGTGATGTATTCCCCTTGCGCCAGCATAATCGCCTGGTTACGCACCGCGCACGCCCCGCTGTTAATGTCGTTGTGGATGTAAGTGATACGCGGATCGTTGAGGGCAGTGACGTACTGTTGCAGTTGTTCCCAGGAGGTGGAGCAATCATCCACGATGATCATCTCCCAGTTGCTGTAGTCCTGGCGCAGGACCGATTTTATCGCCCGAATCGCCAGTTGTTGGCGGTTCCAGGTTGGCATATAGATTGAGATCAGCGGATTGTCTTTCATAGGTTGTTCTCCCGGCTTATGAGCTGGTTTGCTTGCCGGATGCGGCGTGAGCGCCTTATCCGGCCTACGGGGCGGTGCGAATGCAGGCGTCGTTATTTCGCATCCGACTTATATTCGTATTCGTAATAGCCATAATCCTGATACGCGCTGGCGCGGCGGAAGATGGAGTTCAGAATCACCCCTTTCACCGGAATACCGTTTTGCTCAAAGCGGCTCAGACTGGTTTCCACTTCTTTCAATGTGTTGACCGCATAACGCGCCACCATTAACGTGGTTCCGACATGACGACCAACAATTGCCGCATCGGTCACTGCCAGAATCGGCGGCGTATCAATCAACACCAGGTCATAGTTTTTACTCGCCCAGTTCACCAGTTCGGCAAAGCGTTCGCTCATTAACAGTTCAGAAGGATTTGGCGGCACCTGACCGCGCGGGATCAGGTCAAATTTGGCAATAGAGGTCGGTTTAGCAGCGGTAGTAATATCGCCCTGACCAATCAGAATCTCCGACAGCCCATTGACATTATTGGTGCCCAACAGCTCGTGGGTGTAGCCTTTGCGCATATCGCAGTCGATCAACAACACGCGTTTATTGGTCTGGCTGATCACCGCCGCCAGGTTGGCGCAGACAAAGGTTTTACCGATTGACGGGCTAACCCCGGTCATCATCAACACATTGTTCTGCGCCTGCATCATCGCGAAGTGCAGACTGGTACGCAGACTACGGATGGCTTCAATCGCCAGATCGGTTGGATTCCCCACTGCCAGTAGCTGGCTCTGTTTATAGCGTTTAACCCCTTTGATGGTTTTGACGCTATCGCGCGCTTTCTGCCACTCCGACAGCGGGATGCTGGCATAGACGCTGATTCCGTGTTCTTCCAGCACTTGCGGGCTTTCGATGCCGCGATTAAACAACGAGCGCAGCAGCACACCCACGATAGAGAGCATCAGGCCAAGGATAATCGCGCCGAGGATAATCAGCCCTTTCTTCGGTTTTAGCACGCCAGGCTGGGTGATTGCCGGGTCAATAATGCGCACATCGCCGACGGTGCTGGCTTCGGTGATTTTCAGCTCCTGCTCTTTATTCAGCAGTTGCATATAGACCTGCTGACCAGACTCGACATCGCGGGTCAGACGGACAATTTCCTGCTGGTTTTTCGGCATCGCCGTTACGCGACCGTTAAGTTTGGCTTTCTCTTCTTCCAGCGCCTGACGTTTCTCCAGCAGCGTGCGGTACGCCGGGTGAACTTTGGTGTACAGCTTGGAGATTTCCGCCTCTTTAAAGGTCAGTTCGTTCAACTGCGCGTCGATGTTCACCATCGAATCGAGCACCGCTTTCGCTTCAAGCGGCAGATCAACAGAATCTTTATCCTGACGGAAGGCATTCAGTTTGTTTTCGGCAACATCGAGGCGGCTACGTACTTCCGGTAACTGTTGCGCGAGGAAAGCGAGGCTTTTCGACGCTTCCGCCGATTTGCGCTCAATATTTTGTTCCTGATAGTTACGAGCGATGCTGTTAAGAATGTCGCGGATCTGTTCGCGATCTTCACCGGTATAAGTCAGGCTCAGTACGCCTGCGTCTTTGCCGTTCTCCGTTACCGTCAGGCTGTTTTGCAGTTGGTTGATCATCCCCAACGTGGAGTATTTGGTGACGGTAAACTCACTGCCCGGGCGGGCGTGAATGGCTTCAACCATCAGCGTGACGCCTTCTTTTTTCAGCATCTGGCCCGCTTGCCCACGGGCGCTAAAGCCGCCATCACTGCTCAGGGTGTAGTTTTTGTCATCCAGCACATTAAGCGTAAACACCTGATCCGCCATCTCTTTCGGGCGGTTAAAGGTAGTCACTTTCACCGTCTCGTTCTGACGCCCCATCAGGCGATCCCAGCCCGCCCCGAAAATCGGGAACGTGTTTTTGCTCACCGCAATATCGAGGTCGAGATCGTCCACCGTTTTACCAAGCACCAGACGCGAACGAATCAACTGGATCTCGGCGTCCGATGCAGGCGGTTTGTTGGCTAATGCCGAGCCGATATCCTGCACCAGCGAATTGCCGCTGTTTTGCTCGATTTGTACCAGTGCGTCGGCACTATAAATCGGCGTGGCGAAGAAAGTGTAAACCACGGCACAGAGGGCAAATACGACGGTGATGCCAATCACCCACCAGCGCGCTTCAATGACGGTGCCGACCAGGCGACCAATATCGATTTCATCACTGCCCGTTACCGGAGCGGCATGTTGTTTTACTTTTTCTGTCATTCTTATACCTGCTCTGCGTTCAATGCCTGCGCCCACTGGCGGGCAGACCGTTCAAGTAATGTGTACACCGCTGCAAACGTTTCCCGGCTTTTGTGATACGGATCGGGGATTTCACATTCGTTATCCCAGTGACCAAACAGCATCACTTTGCCGCGCATCTCCGGTGCCATCTCGCATAAGCGTTCGATATGGCGCTTATCCATGGTCAAAATCAGGTCATAGTTGCGACACAGGCGGCGGCTGATTTGTCGTGCACAGTGGCCTTCCAGAGACAGTTGATGTTCTGCGGCGACGCTGATAGCGGTAGGATCAGCGCCCTTACCGACCAGCGCGCCGAGTCCAGCGGACTCCACTTTCAGTTCCGGGTGATAACGTTGCAGTAAGCGTTCCGCCATCGGGGAACGGCAAATATTGCCGACACAGACAACTAAGATGTTGTTAAACATGACGATTACCAGTTATGAATGTCGCTGGCTGTATCCGTCATGTAACGGACACCGCTAATAGTTGGCAGCAACTGATTGATCAGACGGTTCCAGCGGGAAACCGGGGCGGTGGTGACATACACCACGTCATAAGGTTGCAGGCGGAATTCTGTCGCCATCACCAGCGACGTCGCATCGGACATATCCAGCTGGTAGATATTGGCAATCTTGCCGTTACGCCCGCCCTCGCCTTTCAGCGGACGAATGACAAAGATGCCGCTGGCGTTGGAGGTGGTCATGTCGATACCTTCGGCATTGGCCAGAGCTTCAGTCAGGGTCATGCCGCTAAAGTCCATTTTCAGGGTGCTCTGTTTCTTCACTTCACCCATCACAAATACTTTCAGATCATCATTACGCGGCACGTAGAGAATATCGCCGGGATAAAGCAGTCGGTTCTGATTGAGGTCGCCGTTTTGCATCAGCGCCTGTAAAGAAATGCGTTCTTCACGACCATTGTGTGTTAGCACCACGTTGCGCCAGTCAGCGGTGTCGGTCAGGCCACCTGCGGCGTTGATGGCGTCGAGAATGGTCAGTGGTACGTTGGTGATCGCCTGTTGACCGGATTTATTCACCTGACCTGAGATATAGGCCTTTTGTGAGCGGAAGGCGGCGATATTAACGTCCACCTGCGGGTCAGCGATGTACGTCGCTAAGCGCCCGGTAATATCACTGCGGATTTCAGCGAGCGTTTTCCCGACTACGTGAACCTTGCCGATATACGGGTAAAACATAGTGCCGTCAGGCTGTACCCAGTTGCCGGTGTCGCTGGAGCTGCGGTACTGACCAGCTGGCGTGGTGAGTTCCGGGTGATCCCAGACGGTGACATTAAGAACGTCCCCCGGCCCGACGCGATACTGGTAATTCGCGATCTCGCTTTCCAGCGTCATATTGGGGCGCGCTACATTCGGGCGTGGGCGTAATTGGTCAATCAGGCGCGGGGTCAGCGGATAAACATTCACCATTTTGTCGAGATCGAAATCAGCGTCCTGCTGTTTGATGACGTCTTTGCCCATCGTCGACATATTGCTGCCCGGAAGTACTGTGCAACCGCTTATCAAGGTTACTGACACCAATAATGGCATCAATTTCATTTTGGATTTCATCATTGTTTATTTATCACTTTGGCAGAGTAATTATCCTGTGCACTATTAATAGCAATGTCGCCATGCACATTTACCTTGCAGTTAATTGAATAAAAATTTAACTGGCATCAGTCCTAAAAAAATTGATTTCATCCGCAGGCTATTGACAGAATAATTCAGACTGGTCTTTCAGGCATCCAGACACGCTACCGCCCCTGGCTTTTTAGCTACCAATACACTGATTGAGCTTAATTTTTCAAACCCTCTCTGCATACAATCGTTGATGAGAAAGGGTTATTGCGGAAATTAACTTCCGAATATAAGGTGACATTATGGTAATTGAATATTGGCTCGCCAATAATGCAGGAGGAAGTGTTACAGCTAACGGAATAGCAGGCAAGGTAACAATTCGGCAATTGGCTATTTTTAAGAATTATATTAAGTATCATTCAATATGGTTTTTAGGAGTTTCTTTAGGTTGACAATATTTAATATTGCGTCTCCACATGCGATATTTCTTAAATAATGTTTTATTATTACCGCTTTTAATTCAGGGATAATGTGAGGTTATTACCCTCAAATAATATGAGATAAATAGTGCTGCAACATTGCATTTTTGCCCCGATTTATCCATGATCGAATTGTGACATTTGTCATACAACGAATAGGTTTTGTACTTACTATGGAATGGATTGCCGATCCGTCTATCTGGGCCGGGTTAATCACGCTGATTGTGATCGAACTGGTCCTCGGCATTGATAACCTGGTCTTTATTGCCATCCTCGCCGAAAAACTACCGCCGAAGCAGCGCGACCGCGCACGGGTTACCGGGCTGCTGCTGGCGATGTTAATGCGCCTGTTACTGCTAGCGTCAATCTCCTGGCTGGTCACCCTGACTCAACCGCTGTTCAGCTTCCGCTCGTTTACCTTTAGCGCCCGCGACTTAATCATGCTGTTTGGTGGTTTCTTCCTGTTGTTCAAAGCCACGATGGAGCTGAACGAACGGCTGGAAGGGAAAGACAGCAATAATCCCACACAACGCAAAGGTGCGAAGTTCTGGGGCGTGGTGACGCAAATTGTGGTACTGGACGCCATTTTCTCACTCGACTCAGTGATTACCGCCGTCGGGATGGTCGACCATTTACTGGTCATGATGGCCGCCGTGGTTATCGCTATCAGCCTGATGTTGATGGCCAGCAAGCCGTTAACGCAATTTGTTAACAGTCACCCGACCATCGTTATTCTCTGCTTAAGCTTCCTGTTGATGATTGGCTTTAGCCTGGTGGCAGAAGGTTTCGGCTTCGTCATTCCGAAAGGCTACCTGTACGCTGCCATTGGTTTCTCGGTGATGATCGAGGCACTCAATCAGTTGGCTATCTTTAACCGGCGACGTTTTCTTTCCGCTAATCAGACGCTACGCCAGCGGACTACCGAAGCGGTAATGCGCCTGCTTAGCGGGCAAAAAGAAGATGCGGAACTGGACGCCAAAACCGCGTCCATGCTGGTGGATCATGGAAACCAGCAGATCTTTAATCCGCAGGAACGGCGGATGATTGAGCGGGTACTTAATCTTAACCAGCGTACCGTAAGCAGCATTATGACGTCGCGCCACGATATTGAGCATATCGATCTCAACGCGCCGGAAGAAGAAATCCGCCAGTTGCTGGAGCGAAATCAGCATACGCGGCTGGTGGTTACCGACGGTGATGACGCAGAAGATTTGCTCGGTGTTGTTCACGTTATCGACCTGCTACAACAGTCACTGCGCGGCGAACCGCTCAACCTGCGGGTGTTGATTCGCCAGCCGCTGGTGTTCCCGGAAACCTTGCCGTTGTTACCAGCCCTGGAGCAGTTCCGTAATGCCCGCACGCACTTTGCTTTTGTGGTGGATGAGTTTGGCTCGGTGGAAGGGATTGTGACATTAAGTGACGTCACTGAAACCATTGCCGGTAACTTACCGAACGAAGTGGAAGAGATCGACGCCCGCCATGATATTCAGAAGAATGCGGACGGTTCCTGGACGGCGAATGGTCATATGCCGCTGGAGGATCTGGTGCAATATGTGCCGCTGCCGCTGGATGAAAAACGTGAATATCACACCATTGCCGGGCTGTTGATGGAGTATTTGCAGCGTATTCCAAAACCTGGCGAAGAAGTTCAGGTGGGGGATTATTTGCTTAAAACGTTGCAGGTGGAAAGCCATCGCGTGCAGAAGGTGCAGATTATACCGCTGCGTAAGGATGGCGAGATGGAGTACGAGGTGTGATGGTATCGGCCATTTTACCCAATGCTGCGTAACGCCTTATAACTTCAGCAATGAAGCGTTGTCTGTGGTAAACGGACATCACAGCGGGGGTGTGGGTCCGGCTGTAAATCGCCGAATCGTTTCCTGTAGGCTGGGGCAGCCCACATGGATGTGGGCTGAGGGCGCGTTTTACAGGGATGTTACCTCGCGCCCGTACCCGATAGCCGAAAGGAATAAGATGAGGGAACCGCGCCAGCGGCGATTTACCGCCGGGAGCCCGGGTTGCCAGGGTGGTGGCGATTGAGCCACCCTGGCACGTTCACCGGCTTGAGCGTTCCATAGTAGCGAGGAACATCAAGTGAACGGAACAGCCTTCGATCTTACATATTCAGAATATAATAGTGCCGCCGCGAACGCCTGATGCGACGCTTTACGCGTCTTATCAGGCCTACAGGACAGGTCACCTGGTAACCTACATCTTCTCCAGCAACTTCTTCACATCTTTGCCATTGCGGGAATCTTTATTCCGCTCGGCCCAGTCATTCAGGCGACGTTTCGCTTCGTCCTGTAGATGTTTGCGCAGTAACTGATCCACTTGCAGGCTGTAATTGAGTTGCTGCCAGTTGCCATAAACCCGCAGCGGTACTGGCGTTTCTTTGAGGAAATCAATCAGTTTGCTTTCCCCGTTCCAGCCACCCACGACCCGAATATCAAACTGGGTGTCGCAGGTTTGATCTGCCAGATTCAACATGCCTTCCCCTGTCAGCGCCAGCACAGGCGATTGACCTTGCATGTCGTTTAACGTCACGACGCCATCCTTCAACGTCAAATCGGTGGTAAAGCGGTCAAGCCGCGTCACGTTATCGAAGTTTTCAGCGGCCTTCACATCACCGCCATTACGCTCTACCGCTTGCTGAATCATCTGCTGGAAGTTCATCCCTTCCATACGTGTGTCGGTCATCTCAACATGCGCCTGTCCTTGCCAGTTGTGGCGGAATGCGTCGGCATCTATGTCAGCACCGGAGAAATCACCAGCCAGTGACATTTTTCCGGTCAACGAAATCGGATAGTTAAACGCCTTCAGAATGGTACCAATCTCAACGTTCTCCAGCCGTGGCTGGAAGTTTATCCGCGGATTTATTGATGTCGCGTCCAGCGTGCCCGGCAGTGAAACCTTTCCACCGTTAAGCTTGCCCTGCAGTTGAGTAATTTCCAGCAAACCCGACTTGTTGGTCATTTGCGTGGCAACATCTGTAAAATTCATTCCGCGCCAGCGCACGTTACTGGCCTGCAACAAAATATCAGCTGTAAAGCCTTGCAGTCCCTGATAGGCCGGTTCATCAATACGCGAAGAAATGACCGGGCGCGGCAACGTTGATTGGCTCTGCCCCTGCTGCGCGGCACCGTTTTCACCATTCGCGGTTTCATTAAGCGGGATGAGGTTGTCAAGATTCAGTTGCGGGAATTGCAGTCTCAGCTGCCATTCCGGTTTCTCTGTCAGCGTGACCTGTGCTTGTCCGCTCAGCGTACTGTCATTGGCGGTCAAACTAATTTGGTTAAATGAAAGGCGTTTATGTGACTCCTGCCACTGGGACTGGAAACTCCCCTGCCCCTGAATACCTTGTTTTGGTAAATCGGCACCCTGCAACTGCCAGTTAATTTGTTCAATAGCCGCTGTTAAATCATGCGGATAATCAGAAGCATCTACCGTACCGTTAAGGGATATCGTGAGATCGCGCTGATCGCGATTAACCCGCCCGGAGAACTCAAATGAGCCACGATGTTGGGGATCTTGTTCCATTTGCAGGCGGATATTGCGGATTGTCACCTGCTCGTCATCTTCATGCTGGAACACCAGAACGCTGTCCGCCACCTTAAGACTGGATATATCAAACGACCATCCGCGATCGTCTGACAGATCCGGCAAGGTATTGTCGCGCGGTGCAACCGGAGCGTCTTCACTGCGCACCGCTTCCGTCTGCGGCGTCAGTTGGATCACTGCCCCTTTTAGCATCACCTGCTTAACGCTCAGTTGATGACTCAGTAGTGGTAAAAGCGCCACGTCCAGACGCATGTTGTCGGCGCGAACCAGTGGCTGGCTTGCGCCCTGGGCGGTGAGAGACATTCGCCCGGAGAGGATACTAAGCTGCGGCCAGACGTGCCAACGCAGTGGCCCGTCGAGCTGCAATTGATAACCGCTACGTGCAGCAACTTGCTTGACCATATAGTCGCGGAAATCATTCGGATTCACCAGCAACACTAACGCAGATAACCCGGCCACCAGCACGACCAAGAGTATCATCAGCGTCGTCAGAAATCGTCTCATGGTATCCTCAATGGGCCTGAATTAGTCTTTATCGATTCGGCTGGCTACCGCGCCCTGCTGGTTGCGATATTTCGCATCTTCACGGCGGTTGTAAGGTCGCGCCGCCGGGCCGGAAAGCGGCTCAAAGCTCAGCGCACCAATTAACATGCCCGGACGCAGCGCCAGCGGCAGCTTACCGGAGTTGTAGAACTCCAGCACAATGCAACCAGACCAGCCCGGATCGATACGGTGCGCGGTGACGTGCACCATCAGCCCCAGACGCGCCAAAGAGGAACGCCCGTCCAGCCAGCCCACCAGATCGGCTGGCAGCGTCACCGACTCCAGTGTCACCGCCAGCGCCAGCTCTCCTGGGTGAAGATAGAACGCCTCGCCCTCGTCGAGAACGATCTCATCGCTCATCACGCGGTCAAGCGCGGCGCTCACTTCATCTTTGGGACCGCTCAGATCGATAAACGCTGCCGTGTGACCACGGAAGGTACGAAATTTATTGCCCAGGCGTACATCCACCGTCGCGCCGTTAATACGCTCCACTGGCGGACGTGGGTTGATCGACAAACGGCCTTCATCAAGCCAGGCTTCAATATCTCGGTCACACAGACGCATGGCATTTTCTCCTTTCGCACATCACTCCCTTAACGCCAATTACGTCAAGGGCATACCAACTTATCACTGAACGGTACACAATTTATCAAGCTTATTCAAAGAACTGACTTATTTTCGCTTTCAATATATCGATCGCGATGCGGTTTTTCCCGCCGCGCGGCACGATAATGTCCGCATATTGTTTAGAAGGCTCAATGAATTGCAGGAACATCGGGCGCACGGTTTTTTGATATTGCGCCATCACGGAATCCATTGAACGCCCACGCTCGTTAACGTCACGCTTGATGCGGCGCATCAGGCAGATATCCAGCGGGGTATCAACGAAAATGGAGAAGTTAAGTTCGTCACGCAAACGCGCATCCGTCAGCAACAAAATGCCTTCGAGAATGATGACCTTCTTCGGCTCAACCGTCACCGTTTCTTTCATACGCGTATGTTCAACATAGCTGTAAACCGGCAGGTCAATTGCCGAGCCGCGTTTCAACGCTTGTAAATGCTCAAGCAACAGGCTGTGATCCATCGCGCTGGGATGGTCGTAGTTGGTCTTAACGCGTTCTTCCATCGACAGATGGCTTTGATCTTTGTAATAGCAGTCTTCGGGAATTACGCCGATGTGTTCATCACCGACTTGCTCACGTAATTCACGATAAAGGGTACTGGCAATAAGACTCTTGCCGGAAGCCGATGCGCCAGCGATACCGATAATGACGCACTGATGAGACTGATCAGTCATATATTTAGCGACCTGATTAACCTGGATGTTAGGAAGGGGGCGACGAAGCGCCAAACGCGGCAATTATAGGGATTTCATCCGTCTGATACCAGTCGAATAGCGTTGCCGCGCGCTCAGAGTTAATTGTTGACAAAGAATTCCCGGTGGCAAATTACGTTGATCAGTTTTATGTAAGGTAAAAAATGTTATACGCAGTTGCGCAAATTATCCGCCTTTACGTCACTTTATGAGCAATTCGCATATAAAATGTAAAACTTTTGTACTAGCATAAACACAGAAACGAATACTGGCGACCTGGCCTTGCGGATAAAGCGGTAATAAGCAAACAATCACAGCATGTATTAATTGCCCTGCCCCACCCGCTGCTTCACCTGGTCAGTTTAGGTTTAGTCTCGTTTATCTTTACCCTTGTCTCGCTTGAGCTTTCGCAGTTTGGCACCCAACTCGCCCCACTGTGGTTCCCGACGTCCATCATGATGGTGGCGTTTTATCGCCATGCCGGGCGCATGTGGCCGGGAATTGCGCTGAGCTGTTCGCTGGGAAATATCGCCGCATCCATTCCAGGAAGGCCAGCAGGTCAAAGCAGGCGATTTACTGGCAGAAATTGACCCCAGCCAGTTCAAAGTTGCATT
This sequence comes from Shigella sp. FJ200513, assembly GCF_040495915.1. Classification (NCBI taxonomy): domain Bacteria; kingdom Pseudomonadati; phylum Pseudomonadota; class Gammaproteobacteria; order Enterobacterales; family Enterobacteriaceae; genus Shigella; species Shigella sp. FJ200513. The sequence goes on from NZ_JBDYCV010000046.1 coordinate 13,777, forward strand.
AGCACAAACCCAGGGCCAACTGGCAAAAGATAAAGCCACGCTTGCTAACGCCCGCCGTGATCTGGCGCGTTATCAGCAACTGGCAAAAACCAATCTCGTCTCCCGTCAGGAGCTGGATGCCCAACAGGCGCTGGTCAGTGAAACCGAAGGCACCATTAAGGCTGATGAAGCAAGCGTCGCCAGCGCGCAGTTGCAACTCGACTGGAGCCGCATCACCGCACCAGTCGATGGTCGCGTTGGTCTCAAGCAAGTTGATGTTGGTAACCAAATCTCCAGTGGTGATACCACCGGAATTGTGGTGATCACCCAGACGCATCCTATCGATTTAGTCTTTACCCTGCCGGAAAGCGATATCGCTACTGTAGTGCAGGCGCAAAAAGCCGGAAAACCGCTGATGGTAGAAGCCTGGGATCGCACCAATTCGAAGAAATTAAGTGAAGGCACGCTGTTAAGCCTCGATAACCAAATCGATGCCACAACCGGTACGATTAAAGTGAAAGCACGCTTTAATAATCAGGATGATGCGCTGTTTCCCAATCAGTTTGTTAACGCGCGCATGTTAGTCGACACCGAACAAAACGCCGTAGTGATCCCAACAGCCGCCCTGCAAATGGGCAATGAAGGCCATTTTGTCTGGGTGCTGAATAGCGAAAACAAGGTCAGCAAACATCTGGTGACGCCGGGCATTCAGGACAGTCAGAAAGTGGTGATCCGTGCAGGTATTTCTGCGGGCGATCGCGTGGTGACAGACGGCATTGATCGCCTGACCGAAGGGGCGAAAGTGGAAGTGGTGGAAGCCCAGAGCGCCACCACTCCGGAAGAGAAAGCCACCAGCCGCGAATACGCGAAAAAAGGAGCACGCTCCTGATGCAGGTGTTACCCCCGAGCAGCACAGGCGGCCCGTCGCGCCTGTTTATTATGCGTCCTGTCGCCACCACGCTGCTGATGGTGGCGATCTTACTCGCCGGGATTATCGGTTATCGCGCCCTGCCCGTTTCGGCGCTGCCGGAAGTGGACTATCCGACCATTCAGGTGGTCACGCTCTACCCAGGTGCCAGCCCGGATGTCATGACCTCTGCCGTTACCGCGCCGCTCGAACGCCAGTTCGGGCAGATGTCTGGCCTGAAACAGATGTCGTCGCAAAGTTCCGGCGGTGCGTCAGTTATCACTTTGCAGTTCCAGCTAACATTACCGCTCAATGTCGCCGAGCAGGAAGTGCAGGCCGCGATTAACGCTGCGACCAACTTGTTGCCGAGCGATCTGCCTAACCCGCCGGTTTACAGCAAAGTGAACCCGGCAGATCCGCCGATCATGACGCTCGCCGTCACCTCAACCGCCATGCCGATGACGCAAGTGGAAGATATGGTGGAAACCCGCGTCGCGCAGAAAATCTCGCAGATTTCCGGCGTCGGCCTGGTGACGCTTTCCGGCGGTCAGCGTCCGGCTGTTCGCGTCAAACTTAACGCTCAGGCGATTGCCGCCCTCGGCCTGACCAGCGAAACCGTGCGCACCGCCATTACCGGCGCTAACGTTAACTCGGCAAAAGGTAGCCTCGACGGCCCTTCCCGTGCGGTCACGCTTTCCGCGAACGACCAGATGCAATCCGCCGAAGAGTATCGCCAGCTAATCATCGCCTACCAGAACGGCGCGCCAATTCGTCTGGGCGATGTCGCAACTGTAGAGCAAGGTGCAGAAAACAGCTGGCTCGGCGCGTGGGCGAACAAAGAACAGGCCATTGTGATGAATGTTCAGCGCCAGCCCGGTGCTAACATTATCTCCACCGCCGACAGCATTCGGCAGATGCTGCCACAGCTCACTGAGAGTCTGCCGAAATCGGTGAAGGTGACAGTGCTTTCCGATCGCACCACCAATATCCGCGCATCCGTCGATGATACTCAGTTTGAATTGATGATGGCTATCGCGCTGGTAGTCATGATTATCTACCTGTTTTTGCGCAATATTCCGGCGACCATCATTCCCGGTGTTGCTGTACCGCTGTCGTTAATCGGCACTTTCGCGGTTATGGTGTTTCTCGATTTTTCAATCAATAACCTGACACTGATGGCTTTAACTATCGCCACCGGATTCGTGGTCGATGACGCCATCGTGGTGATCGAAAACATTTCCCGCTATATCGAAAAAGGCGAAAAACCGTTGGCGGCGGCGCTCAAGGGCGCAGGTGAAATCGGCTTTACCATTATCTCGCTGACCTTCTCACTGATTGCGGTGTTGATCCCACTGCTGTTTATGGGCGATATCGTCGGGCGACTGTTCCGCGAATTTGCTATTACCCTGGCGGTAGCGATTTTGATCTCAGCGGTGGTGTCGCTGACCCTGACACCGATGATGTGCGCGCGGATGCTCAGCCAGGAGTCGTTGCGTAAACAGAACAGCTTCTCCCGTGCCTCGGAAAAAATGTTCGACAGGATAATCGCCGCCTATGGTCGTGGACTGGCGAAAGTGCTGAATCATCCGTGGCTGACCTTAAGCGTGGCACTCAGCACGCTGCTGCTTAGCGTGCTGCTGTGGGTGTTCATTCCGAAAGGTTTCTTCCCGGTACAGGACAACGGCATTATTCAGGGCACTTTGCAGGCACCGCAATCCAGCTCCTTTGCCAATATGGCCCAGCGACAACGCCAGGTCGCGGACGTGATTTTGCAGGATCCGGCAGTGCAAAGCCTGACCTCATTTGTTGGCGTTGATGGCACTAACCCGTCGCTGAATAGTGCACGTTTACAAATCAACCTCAAACCGTTGGATGAACGTGATGATCGGGTGCAAAAAGTCATCGCCCGTCTGCAAACGGCGGTAGATAAAGTGCCGGGCGTCGATCTCTTCCTGCAACCAACGCAGGACCTGACCATCGATACTCAGGTCAGCCGCACCCAGTACCAGTTTACCTTGCAGGCCACGTCACTGGATGCGCTCAGTACCTGGGTGCCACAGTTGATGGAAAAACTCCAGCAACTGCCACAGCTTTCTGATGTCTCCAGCGACTGGCAGGACAAAGGGCTGGTGGCGTATGTCAATGTTGATCGCGACAGCGCCAGCCGTCTGGGGATCAGCATGGCGGACGTCGATAACGCCCTGTACAACGCGTTTGGTCAGCGACTGATTTCCACTATTTATACTCAGGCTAACCAGTATCGCGTGGTGCTGGAGCACAATACCGAAAATACCCCAGGCCTCGCGGCGCTGGATACCATTCGCCTGACCAGCAGCGACGGTGGCGTGGTGCCGTTAAGCTCAATTGCCAAAATTGAGCAGCGTTTTGCGCCGCTTTCCATCAACCATCTGGATCAGTTCCCGGTAACAACCATCTCCTTTAACGTGCCGGATAACTATTCGCTGGGCGATGCGGTGCAGGCGATTATGGACACCGAAAAGACGCTGAATCTGCCGGTGGATATCACCACGCAATTCTAGGGCAGCACCCTCGCCTTCCAGTCGGCGCTGGGCAGCACTGTCTGGCTGATTGTCGCGGCGGTGGTGGCGATGTATATCGTGCTCGGCATTCTGTACGAGAGCTTTATTCACCCGATCACCATTCTCTCGACGCTACCCACCGCAGGGGTCGGCGCGCTGCTGGCATTAATGATTGCCGGTAGCGAACTGGATGTGATTGCGATTATCGGCATTATTTTGCTGATCGGTATTGTGAAGAAGAACGCCATCATGATGATCGACTTCGCGCTGGCTGCTGAGCGCGAGCAAGGCATGTCGCCGCGCGATGCAATCTACCAGGCTTGTCTGTTGCGTTTTCGTCCGATCCTGATGACCACCCTGGCGGCTCTGCTTGGCGCGCTGCCGCTGATGTTGAGTACCGGGGTCGGCGCGGAACTGCGTCGTCCGTTAGGTATCGGCATGGTCGGCGGTCTGATTGTCAGCCAGGTGCTGACGCTGTTCACCACGCCGGTGATTTATCTGCTGTTCGACCGCCTGGCATTGTGGACCAAAAGTCGCTTTGCTCGCCATGAAGAGGAGGCGTAAGTGAAGTTTTTTGCCCTCTTCATTTACCGCCCGGTGGCGACGATTTTACTGTCGGTCGCCATTACCCTGTGCGGCATACTGGGTTTCCGTATGCTGCCGGTCGCCCCGCTGCCGCAGGTCGATTTTCCGGTGATTATGGTCAGCGCCTCGCTGCCCGGTGCGTCGCCGGAGACAATGGCGTCTTCCGTTGCCACGCCGCTGGAGCGCTCACTTGGGCGCATTGCCGGGGTTAGTGAAATGACCTCCAGCAGTTCGCTCGGCAGCACGCGCATTATTTTGCAGTTTGATTTTGACCGGGATATCAACGGCGCAGCGCGTGATGTGCAGGCGGCGATCAACGCTGCACAAAGTTTGCTGCCCAGCGGGATGCCCAGCCGCCCGACCTATCGCAAAGCGAACCCGTCGGATGCGCCAATTATGATCCTCACGCTGACATCCGATACTTATTCGCAGGGTGAACTGTACGATTTCGCCTCGACGCAGCTGGCTCCGACGATTTCGCAAATCGACGGTGTCGGTGATGTCGATGTCGGTGGCAGCTCGCTGCCCGCCGTGCGCGTCGGGCTGACCCCGCAGGCGCTGTTTAATCAGGGCGTGTCGCTGGACGACGTACGCACTGCCATCAGCAATGCCAACGTGCGTAAACCGCAGGGGGCGCTGGAAGATGGCACTCACCGCTGGCAGATCCAGACCAACGATGAACTGAAAACCGCCGCTGAATATCAGCCGCTGATTATTCACTACAACAACGGCGGCGCGGTTCGTCTGGGCGATGTGGCGACGGTGACTGACTCAGTGCAGGATGTGCGCAACGCCGGGATGACCAACGCCAAACCGGCTATTTTACTGATGATCCGCAAACTGCCGGAAGCCAATATTATCCAGACGGTAGACAGCATCCGGGCAAAATTACCAGAGTTGCAGGAGACCATTCCGGCGGCGATTGATCTGCAAATTGCCCAGGATCGCTCCCCCACCATTCGCGCCTCGCTGGAAGAAGTCGAGCAAACGCTGATTATCTCGGTGGCGCTGGTGATTCTGGTGGTCTTTTTATTCCTGCGCTCGGGTCGCGCCACTATTATTCCCGCCGTTGCGGTGCCGGTTTCGCTGATTGGTACGTTTGCGGCGATGTACCTGTGCGGATTCAGTCTCAATAATCTTTCGCTGATGGCGCTCACCATTGCTACTGGTTTCGTGGTGGATGACGCCATTGTGGTGCTGGAAAACATTGCCCGTCATCTGGAAGCGGGGATGAAACCACTACAGGCCGCGCTGCAAGGTACTCGCGAAGTCGGCTTTACGGTGCTGTCGATGAGTCTGTCACTGGTGGCGGTGTTCCTGCCGCTGCTGTTGATGGGCGGATTGCCGGGCCGACTGTTACGCGAGTTTGCCGTGACGCTTTCTGTCGCCATTGGTATTTCGTTGCTGGTTTCCCTGACGCTAACGCCAATGATGTGCGGCTGGATGCTAAAAGCCAGCAAGCCGCGTGAGCAAAAGCGACTGCGTGGTTTTGGCCGCATGTTGGTAGCCCTGCAACAAGGCTACGGCAAGTCGCTGAAATGGGTGCTCAATCATACCCGTCTGGTGGGCGTGGTGCTGCTTGGCACCATTGCGCTGAATATCTCGATCCCGAAAACCTTCTTCCCGGAGCAGGACACCGGCGTACTGATGGGTGGGATACAGGCGGATCAGAGTATTTCGTTTCAGGCGATGCGCGGCAAATTGCAGGATTTCATGAAAATTATCCGTGACGATCCGGCAGTGGATAATGTCACCGGCTTTACCGGCGGTTCACGAGTTAACAGTGGGATGATGTTTATCACCCTCAAGCCACGCGACGAACGCAGCGAAACGGCGCAGCAAATTATCGACCGTCTGCGCGTGAAGCTGGCGAAAGAACCGGGGGCGAATCTGTTCCTGATGGCGGTACAAGATATTCGCGTTGGTGGGCGTCAGTCGAACGCCAGCTACCAGTACACGTTGTTATCCGACGACCTGGCGGCACTGCGCGAATGGGAGCCGAAAATCCGCAAAAAACTGGCGACGTTGCCGGAACTGGCGGACGTGAACTCCGATCAGCAGGATAACGGCGCGGAGATGAATCTGGTTTACGACCGCGACACCATGGCACGGCTGGGAATCGACGTACAGGCCGCCAACAGTCTGTTAAATAACGCCTTCGGTCAGCGGCAAATCTCGACCATTTACCAGCCGATGAACCAGTATAAAGTGGTGATGGAAGTGGATCCGCGCTATACCCAGGACATCAGTGCGCTGGAAAAAATGTTCGTTATCAATAACGAAGGCAAAGCGATCCCGCTGTCGTATTTCGCTAAATGGCAACCGGCGAATGCCCCACTATCGGTGAATCATCAGGGATTATCGGCGGCCTCGACCATCTCGTTCAACCTGCCGACCGGAAAATCGCTCTCGGACGCCAGTGCGGCGATCGATCGCGCAATGACCCAGCTTGGTGTGCCTTCGACGGTGCGCGGCAGTTTTGCCGGCACGGCGCAGGTTTTCCAGGAGACGATGAACTCGCAGGTGATCCTGATTATCGCCGCCATCGCCACGGTGTATATCGTGCTGGGTATCCTTTACGAGAGTTACGTACATCCGCTGACGATTCTCTCCACCCTGCCCTCGGCGGGCGTTGGAGCGCTGTTGGCGCTGGAGCTGTTCAATGCCCCGTTCAGCCTAATCGCCCTGATAGGGATCATGCTATTAATCGGCATCGTGAAGAAAAACGCCATTATGATGGTCGATTTTGCGCTTGAAGCCCAACGGCACGGTAACCTGACGCCGCAGGAAGCTATTTTCCAGGCCTGTCTGCTGCGTTTTCGCCCGATTATGATGACCACCCTGGCGGCGCTGTTTGGCGCGCTGCCGCTGGTATTGTCGGGCGGTGACGGCTCGGAGCTGCGGCAACCCCTGGAGATCACCATTGTCGGCGGTCTGGTGATGAGCCAGCTCCTGACGCTGTATACCACGCCGGTGGTGTATCTCTTTTTCGACCGTCTGCGGCTGCGTTTTTCGCGTAAACCTAAACAAACGGTAACCGAGTAAATGACAGATCTTCCCGACAGCACCCGCTGGCAATTATGGATTGTGGCTTTCGGCTTCTTTATGCAGTCGCTGGACACCACCATCGTAAACACCGCCCTTCCCTCAATGGCGCAAAGCCTCGGGGAAAGTCCGTTGCATATGCACATGGTCATTGTCTCTTATGTGCTGACCGTGGCGGTGATGCTGCCCGCCAGCGGCTGGCTGGCGGACAAAGTCGGCGTGCGCAATATTTTCTTTACCGCCATCGTGCTGTTTACTCTCGGTTCACTGTTTTGCGCGCTTTCCGGCACGCTGAACGAACTGTTGCTGGCACGCGCGTTACAGGGCGTTGGCGGTGCGATGATGGTGCCGGTCGGCAGGTTGACGGTGATGAAAATCGTACCGCGCGAGCAATATATGGCGGCGATGACCTTTGTCACGTTACCCGGTCAGGTCGGTCCGCTGCTCGGTCCGGCGCTCGGCGGTCTGCTGGTAGAATACGCGTCGTGGCACTGGATCTTTTTGATCAACATTCCGGTGGGGATTATCGGTGCGATCGCCACATTGATGTTAATGCCGAACTACACCATGCAGACGCGGCGCTTTGATCTTTCCGGCTTTTTATTGCTGGCGGTTGGCATGGCGGTATTAACCCTGGCGCTGGACGGCAGTAAAGGTACAGGTTTATCGCCGCTGGCGATTGCTGGCCTGGTCGCAGTTGGCGTGGTGGCACTGGTGCTTTATCTGCTGCACGCCAGAAATAACAACCGCGCCCTGTTCAGTCTGAAACTGTTCCGCACTCGTACCTTTTCGCTGGGCCTGGCGGGGAGCTTTGCCGGACGTATTGGCAGTGGCATGTTGCCCTTTATGACACCGGTTTTCCTGCAAATTGGCCTCGGTTTCTCGCCGTTTCATGCCGGACTGATGATGATCCCGATGGTGCTTGGCAGCATGGGAATGAAGCGAATTGTGGTACAGGTGGTGAATCGCTTTGGTTATCGTCGGGTACTGGTAGCGACCACGCTGGGTCTGTCGCTGGTCACCCTGTTGTTTATGACTACCGCTCTGTTGGGCTGGTACTACGTTTTGCCGTTCGTCCTGTTTTTACAAGGGATGGTCAACTCGACCCGTTTCTCCTCCATGAACACCCTGACGCTGAAAGATCTCCCGGACAATCTGGCGAGCAGCGGAAACAGCCTGCTGTCGATGATTATGCAATTGTCGATGAGTATCGGCGTCACCATCGCCGGGCTGTTGCTGGGGCTTTTTGGTTCGCAGCATATCAGCGTCGACAGCGGCACCACACAAACCGTCTTTATGTACACCTGGCTTAGCATGGCGTTTATCATCGCCCTTCCGGCGTTCATCTTTGCCAGAGTGCCGAACGATACGCATCAAAATGTAGCTATTTCGCGGCGAAAAAGGAGCGCGCAATGAAGTTCTGGCGACCCGGTATTACCGGCAAACTGTTTCTGGCGATTTTCGCCACCTGCATTGTCTTGCTGATCAGTATGCACTGGGCGGTGCGTATCAGTTTTGAGCGTGGCTTTATTGATTACATCAAACACGGCAATGAACAGCGATTACAGCTGTTAAGTGATGCGCTTGGCGAGCAGTATGCGCAGCATGGTAACTGGCGCTTCCTGCGCAACAACGATCGCTTTGTCTTTCAGATCCTGCGTTCATTTGAACACGATAATTCGGAAGATAAACCCGGCCCGGGTATGCCGCCGCACGGCTGGCGTACCCAGTTCTGGGTGGTCGATCAAAACAACAAAGTACTGGTTGGTCCGCGAGCGCCGATTCCACCTGACGGTACACGGCGACCCATTCTGGTCAACGGTGCGGAAGTGGGCGCGGTGATTGCCTCCCCTGTTGAGCGGCTGACCCGCAATACTGATATCAATTTCGATAAACAACAGCGGCAAACCAGCTGGCTGATCGTCGCCCTGGCAACGTTACTCGCGGCGCTCGCCACCTTTCTGCTGGCGCGCGGTTTGCTGGCACCGGTAAAACGACTTGTCGATGGCACGCACAAACTGGCGGCGGGCGATTTCACTACCCGCGTAACGCCCACCAGTGAAGATGAACTGGGCAAACTGGCGCAAGACTTCAACCAGCTCGCCAGCACGCTGGAGAAAAACCAGCAAATGCGGCGCGATTTTATGGCCGATATTTCTCACGAACTGCGTACGCCATTAGCGGTGCTGCGCGGTGAACTGGAAGCCATTCAGGATGGCGTGCGCAAATTCACGCCGGAGACGGTGGCGTCTTTACAGGCGGAGGTCGGTACACTGACCAAACTGGTTGACGATCTTCATCAGTTGTCGATGTCTGATGAAGGCGCTCTCGCCTATCAAAAAGCACCGGTAGATTTGATCCCACTGCTGGAAGTGGCGGGCGGCGCATTTCGCGAACGATTCGCCAGCCGTGGCCTGAAACTGCAATTTTCCCTGCCAGACAGTATCACCGTATTTGGCGATCGCGACCGTTTAATGCAGTTATTCAATAACTTACTGGAAAACAGCCTGCGCTACACTGACAGCGGCGGCAGCCTGAAAATCTCTGCCGAGCAGCACGACAAAACGGTGCGCCTGACCTTTGCCGACAGTGCGCCAGGTGTCAGTGACGATCAGCTACAAAAATTGTTTGAACGTTTTTATCGCACCGAAGGTTCCCGCAACCGCGCCAGCGGCGGTTCCGGGCTGGGGCTGGCGATTTGCCTGAACATTGTTGAAGCCCATAATGGCCGCATTATTGCCGCCCATTCGCCTTTTGGCGGGGTAAGCATTACAGTAGAGTTACCGCTGGAACGGGATTTACAGAGAGAAGTATGACCGAGTTACCAATCGACGAAAACACACCGCGTATTTTGATCGTGGAAGATGAACCGAAGCTGGGGCAGTTGCTCATTGATTATCTGCGTGCTGCGAGCTATGCGCCGACGCTTATCAGCCACGGCGATCAGGTACTGGCGTATGTGCGCCAGACACCACCGGATCTGATCCTGTTGGATCTGATGCTCCCTGGCACCGATGGCCTGACATTATGCCGGGAAATTCGTCGTTTTTCCGATGTTCCGATCGTGATGGTGACGGCAAAAATCGAAGAGATCGACCGCCTGCTGGGGCTGGAGATTGGCGCCGATGACTACATCTGCAAGCCGTACAGCCCACGGGAAGTGGTAGCGCGTGTCAAAACCATTTTGCGCCGTTGTAAACCGCAACGCGAACTTCAGCAACAGGATGCCGAAAGCCCGTTGATTATCGACGAAGGTCGTTTTCAGGCTTCATGGCGCGGTAAAATGCTTGACCTGACGCCTGCGGAATTTCGTCTGCTTAAAACGCTCTCTCACGAACCAGGAAAAGTGTTCTCCCGCGAGCAATTGCTCAATCATCTTTATGACGACTACCGCGTAGTAACCGACCGCACCATTGACAGCCACATTAAAAATCTGCGCCGCAAGCTGGAATCTCTCGACGCCGAACAGTCATTTATCCGCGCCGTTTACGGCGTTGGTTACCGCTGGGAAGCCGACGCCTGCCGCATCGTTTAGTTTTAGCGACATTACTTTGTTAGCCGGAGATGGCGTTCAGACCCGATCCGGCAACATTATTCCACGCATGGTCAGCAAACTGACATTATCTCTCCGCCCTGGCAGGCATCAGAAAATCGCTCATACTTTAATCAGTAAACAGCACCTTTAGATGCTGTTTTCGATAAGCAATTTCAATCAAGGAGTCATTATGGCTGGTTGGTTTGAACTCAGTAAGAGCAGTGATAATCAGTTCCGGTTTGTGCTAAAAGCGGGCAATGGTGAGACTATCCTCACCAGCGAGCTGTATACCTCAAAAGCCTCTGCGGAAAAGGGCATCGCGTCGGTGCGTAGCAACAGCCCGCAAGAAGAGCGCTATGAGAAAAAAACGGCAAGCAACGGCAAATTCTATTTCAATCTGAAAGCCGCTAATCATCAAATTATCGGCTCCAGCCAGATGTACGCCACCGCGCAATCTCGTGAAACCGGAATTGCCTCCGTTAAAGCCAATGGCACAAGCCAGACGGTGAAAGACAATACGTAATTACGATGCCGGGCGTGGGTTGTTGGCGTCCGGCGCTTTACCAGATCCCCCCTACAGCGCTACAATGCCCGCCCTTAAAGTGGGGGCCTCCCCTAACCGCTTCATCAGGTGAAGCGGATCTGACCTGTCATCAGAACGAGAGAATTATGTTTAAACCGGAACTCCTTTCCCCGGCGGGAACGCTGAAAAATATGCGTTACGCTTTCGCTTATGGCGCAGATGCTGTTTATGCGGGCCAGCCGCGTTACTCCCTACGTGTGCGCAACAACGAATTCAACCACGAAAATCTTCAGCTCGGCATCAATGAAGCCCACGCGCTGGGGAAAAAGTTTTATGTCGTGGTCAACATTGCACCGCACAACGCCAAGCTGAAAACCTTTATCCGTGACCTGAAACCGGTGGTGGAAATGGGGCCGGATGCGCTGATTATGTCCGATCCAGGGCTGATTATGCTGGTGCGTGAGCACTTCCCTGAAATGCCGATCCACCTCTCGGTGCAGGCTAACGCCGTGAACTGGGCGACGGTGAAATTCTGGCAGCAAATGGGACTGACCCGCGTGATCCTCTCTCGCGAGCTGTCGCTGGAAGAGATTGAAGAGATCCATAATCAGGTGCCGGATATGGAGATCGAGATCTTCGTTCACGGCGCACTGTGCATGGCCTACTCCGGTCGCTGCCTGCTCTCTGGCTATATCAACAAGCGCGACCCGAACCAGGGCACCTGCACCAACGCCTGCCGCTGGGAGTACAACGTCCAGGAAGGGAAAGAAGATGACGTTGGCAACATCGTACACAAGTACGAGCCGATTCCGGTGCAAAATGTTGAGCCGACGCTGGGTATCGGCGCGCCAACCGACAAAGTGTTTATGATCGAAGAAGCCCAGCGTCCGGGCGAGTATATGACCGCGTTTGAAGATGAGCACGGCACTTACATCATGAACTCGAAAGATCTGCGCGCCATCGCCCATGTAGAACGCCTGACCAAAATGGGCGTGCATTCGCTGAAAATCGAAGGTCGTACCAAATCTTTCTACTATTGCGCACGCACCGCACAGGTTTACCGCAAAGCTATCGATGACGCCGCTGCGGGAAAACCGTTCGATACCAGCCTGCTGGAAACTCTGGAAGGTCTGGCGCATCGTGGCTATACCGAAGGTTTCCTGCGTCGTCATACTCACGACGATTATCAGAACTACGAATACGGTTATTCAGTTTCTGACCGCCAGCAGTTTGTTGGTGAGTTTACCGGTGAGCGCAAGGGGGACCTCGCAGCGGTAGCGGTGAAAAATAAATTCTCCGTTGGCGACAGTCTTGAGCTGATGACGCCGCAAGGCAACATTAACTTTACCCTTGAGCACATGGAAAACGCCAAAGGCGAAGCTATGCCGGTCGCACCAGGCGATGGTTATACTGTGTGGCTCCCGGTCCCGCAGGATCTTGAGCTAAATTACGCGCTGCTAATGCGTAATTTCTCCGGGGAAACCACGCGTAACCCCCACGGTAAGTGATTAATTTCGATTATTTTTCCCGGATGGAAAATTCTTAGAAACCGATCACATACAGCTGCATTTATTAAGGTTATCATCCGTTTCGCTGAAAAACATAATCCATAAAATGCTAGCTGTACCAGGAACCACCTCCTTAGCCTGTGTAATCTCCCTTACACGGGCTTATTTTTTGTACATAAGCTGTAAAGAAGGATTGATCCCTGATAACCGTCTTCCATTGACCACATCGATAGAATCCCCCTTCATAGCACAATGCCTTTCACGTAACGGTATCGTGCTCGCCCAGGTTCCGGCTACGCACAGCCAGAACGCGCATGTTTGACGCTTACAAAAAAATATTCTCACTCTCCACATTTGAATGTCAGACGAGCGACGCCATGTAATCCTGCACCTTCTGTCTTCAGGTCAACTATCTGCATTTTTTTGCCCTGAGTAACACAGAAATGGGCTGCATCATTTTTTACTATATTTTCTGCACCAGATATTCTGCCCCTGGCTAAAGAAGCTTCGGCTTCGGTGTAGTATTGGTTATCGAGTTTACGCTGAATATTACTTTTATATGCAAGACCAAATTTACCGATACTTGTTTCATCATTATGCACAGCACAACCAGATATAAGAAAAATACTAATTAATGATATAGCAGCTATCTTTTTCATCTCACCTTCCCCCATTAAATACCAACGACACTCTCTAGTGTTTAAATATAATAATGGCATGATTATTATAATTGAATAGGATTATAATAAATGTTCTGTACAACATTTCCTACATAAGTAGGAATTACGGACATTGAGGCCCTTCAGGGTAACTCCATGGGGGCTTTAATATATTATATTGAAGATGCCACTGTTTAGTTGAATATTAGGTATATGCTCTTTTTTGAAATTTATCGGTGGCAGCCGTTAGTATTCGCTGTCCCCATTGCAAGCTCCTGGTGGTAACCACTGAATCCTCCATACTTGAACTGACTTTTTATCCTCCGACTTTCATCCTGTTCTGACTCCACCTTTTGTTTTCTGCTCTACACTATCTACAGACCAATCATAAAGGCACATACGATCATGGCAGAATTTCCCGCCAGCTTACTGATTCTTAATGGTAAAAGTACTGACAATCTACCCTTGCGCGAAGCAATTATGCTGTTGCGTGAGGAAGGAATGACGATCCATGTGCGGGTCACCTGGGAGAAAGGTGATGCCGCACGATTTGTAGAGGAGGCCCGGAAGTTGGGCGTCGCAACGGTGATTGCCGGTGGTGGCGATGGCACCATTAATGAAGTTTCTACGGCGTTGATTCAGTGTGAGGGGGATGACATACCCGCGCTGGGAATTTTGCCATTAGGAACCGCCAATGATTTTGCCACCAGTGTAGGGATTCCTGAGGCACTGGATAAGGCGCTGAAACTGGCAATTGCCGGTAATGCCATTGCGATAGATATGGCGCAGGTCAACAAACAAACCTGTTTTATTAATATGGCGACAGGCGGATTTGGGACGCGTATTACCACAGAAACGCCGGAAAAATTAAAAGCCGCGCTGGGTGGCGTCTCTTACATCATTCATGGCTTAATGCGCATGGATACTCTGCAACCGGACCGTTGTGAAATCCGCGGTGAAAACTTTCACTGGCAAGGTGACGCCCTGGTCATTGGTATTGGTAACGGGCGTCAGGCCGGTGGCGGTCAACAATTGTGCCCGAACGCGTTAATTAACGATGGCTTGCTGCAACTGCGCATTTTTACCGGCGATGAAATTCTTCCGGCTCTCGTATCAACCTTAAAATCTGACGAAGATAACCCGAATATTATCGAAGGCGCTTCGTCGTGGTTTGATATACAAGCCCCACACGAAATCACTTTTAATCTTGATGGCGAACCGTTGAGTGGGCAAAACTTCCATATTGAAATACTTCCGGCGGCGTTGCGTTGTCGATTACCACCAGATTGTCCATTATTGCGTTAATCAAACTATTCTCTCTTGAACCAGGGAGAATCCGTAATGCCGGATGCGGTGTAAACACCTTATCCGGCATACAGAACAATACTACACCGTAATTAATTTTACCCGTGTCTTCTGCAATGCCAATTTATCCACCTCTGACACAGCATCATCGGTAACAATAATGTCAATTTTTTCGATTGGCAGTACCTGATTAAAACCGCGACGATTAAATTTCGATGAATCGAGAACGGCAATCACTTTATTTGCGGCGGTGACCATCGCCCCGCTAATCGAATAACCTTCATTAAAGGTCGTAATACCATTAACCGCATCAATACCATCAGCACCGACAAACATTAAATCGGCATTAATATCCTGCAATGAACGCTCGGCAATGGAACCATGCATCGAGCGCGTTTTATGGCGGACCGTGCCACCACAGACGACCAGAGTAATGTCTTTATTTTCGGAAAGGGCAAACGCTGCCGGGAGACTGTTGGTAATCACCGTGATATTTTTAGCGGTCATTAATCCTTCGGCGATAAGCATTGTGGTACTTCCGCTGTCGAGAATAACGGTCATCCCTTCATGGATCATTTTGACTGCCGCCTGCGCTATTCTGTTTTTTGGCGCGCTGGCGAGCTGAAATCGCTCTTTAAACCCGACTTCCTGGGTCTCGGTTTCACTATTACCGGACATTATTTTCGCCGCACCGCCATGAAAGCGCGTAACCACGCCTTTTTGTTCGAGAAAGCGCAAATCGGCACGGATTGTCGCTTCCGAGGCAGCAAATACTCCCGCCAGATCCTGAACAAGCACGGTTCCCTGTTCATTCACTAATTGGATGATCTTATTCCTTCGCTCGAATGAATTCATCGTCATTTACCCATATTCAATTGTGGCTAGTGTAAACGAAGGGGGACCATTGGTGAATGATCTGTTTTGCACAATACCGGGCCAGCATCACGCTGGCCCGCGGTTTCATGGAATGAGCAACACTTTGCCCTGCATGGCATTACGAGCGATGTCACGCACCGCCTGGGTGAAGCTTTCAAAGCTTCCACGGTGAGCGATTAATGGCTCCAGGCTTAACTTACGTTCTGTCAGCAACCGGCTCGCCGTTTCCCACTCCTGCCCCGGCCAAGGGCTGGAATAGTTCATCCAACTGCCGATAACCGTCAGCTCTTTACGCAATATTTTGCCAAACGTTGCCGATGTTAAATGCAGATCCTGATGCAACGTGCCCACCAGCGCCAGTTGGGCATGAGGACCGGCAATCTCTACCGCCAGTTCGACAGTTTGCGGTACGCCAGCCGTCTCGAGGATAAGCTGATTAAAGCGCAGTTCGCGTAAAACGCTCTGCATTTGCGGCGCGCTCATTTCGCTACTGTTAAATGTTTGCATCGCACCGAAAGATTTTGCCAGTGCCAGTTTTTCTGAGCTAATGTCGATCGCCGTCACACTCTTTGCTCCCAGCGCGACAGCGCACTGAATAGCCAGCAGGCCAATGGTTCCGGCACCAATAATAATAACGTTTTTATTCTCACAACCTTGCGCTAAATGAAAAGCATGCAGGCCAACGGTAATCGGCTCAATAAAAGCCCCATCCTCAATAGGCATATCCGTGGGTAGAGCAAAGACATTTTTTCGCTTAACGACAATATATTCAGCAAATCCACCATCACGCCGCGAGCCAATAAAATCATATTTTGCGCACTGGGAATAAAACCCTTTCAAACACTCTGGACAAGTAAAACAGGGTAATAACGGCACACAGGCAACCGCATCGCCAGGGTGTAAATCATCAACACCGGATCCCACCGCATCAATATAGCCGCTAAATTCATGGCCTAACGTTATTGGATAATAATGTGCACCATTTTTAAATATCCTGGGTAAATCGGAACCACATAAGCCCGAGCTGGCAATTTTTACCCGCACCTCATCCTGATGTTTAATTTCAGGAATGACGCTTTTTGCAACGCGCACGATACCATCAGTATCATTCACTACTGATTTCATAAAAACTCCTGATTGTTGGTAATGACTCCAACTTACTGATAGTGTTTTATGTTCAGATAATGCCCGATGACCTTGTCATGCAGCTCCACCG